>MNYA01000232.1 GCA_001872985.1 bacterium CG2_30_54_10
AAATCCAGAAGAACCGAGTTTAGCGGTTTGAAATAAGAAAGACGGTATGAGTTTAGCGGTCTGAAGTCAAAACGCCTCAAACGCAGATCGGATCAACGTTACGCCCACTTCTCGATAATTGGCATGTAAATTTTCCAAAGTGTCTGTTGGAGCAAGGTTTCGAGGCATTCGCTTCAGAAAGCTAAACACTTACCATCATTCATCATTCATCATTTCCTCTATCTCCACTTCTCCTAAATTCCTTCGTTCTCCATTTTTTCAAACGGCTAAAATCTTACCTATTCCCTATTCCCTAAATCCCTATTCCCTTTTCAATACGTTCGTTAGCCCTTCGAGAAAGGGTTTGACCAAGCCTTCAGATGATGGTAGGAATGGCTGGTGGCGATGGAAAACGGCAAGCAATCTTCAACTCAACGTCTCAGGCAAACCCTTCAGGTGATCAGGCAGGTCGGAGGCGACGGCGCTTTGTTCCGGAGACTTCTGGACAAGGCATTTTGGCATTCCCTTCTGGTCTTGCGTGAGAGTTTTTGTCCATCCCCCCGCCCCTTTCGCTTGCCATCCCAATTCCAGTTTGAGATTGCGGACGCCTGCAACCTCGAGTGCCCGATGTGTTCCCGCAGCCTGACTTCCAGGCGGCCGGCGCGATTCATGAGCCTGGCCGATTTCCGTTTTTTTCTTTCCCGGCTAGGGAAAAAGCCCGACCACGTTTCACTCAACGGTATCGGGGAGCCGCTCCTTTGCCCTGACTTGCTTCCAATCATTGATCTGTTGGCCAAGCGAGGAATCACCTGTTCTTTTTTTTCCAATGGAATCTTGTTCACCCACGAACTGATCGAAGCCCTGGCAAAGCGATTCAACCTGACCCAGATCGGGATCTCCTGCGACTCCCCCGATCCAAAAACTTACGAGAGATTACGGCTGGGAGCCCAGTTCGAGCATTTTCGGGGCAATCTTGCCCGGCTGGTTCAGGCCTTCACCGAGGCCGGAAACAAGGCATCCCTTCTTTTCAACATGGTGCTGAATCGCGAAAACGCCCATCAGATGGCCGAGATGATCCGGTTTACCGCCCGGGTCGGGATCCCCCGCCTGGAGTTCTTCGATATGATTCCCAACCGTCCCGAAATTGCTCTTCCCGACCGATTCTTCGTGGAAATCGACCGTATCGGTCTGGTTGAATTGGCGGCCTCCCTGGGCATTTTCGTGGCCTTCAGCTTCCGGAATCTGGTACCGGTGAAGATGGCGAGGTGCGTCATGCCCTATGATTACGTTTTTGTCGCAGTGGATGGCGACATCCGCCCATGTTGCATGGTCATCGATCCGGCAACAATGCCCCTCTCACCGAGAAGCCCCTCTTTGGAAAAGCCAACTCAAGTATTTCGGGAGATTGCCGGTAGCGAACTCGGCCTGGGGAATCTCGGCCGAACCCCGCTTCCCAATATCTGGTGGGGAAAACCGTATCAGGCTTTTCGAGAGGCATTTTCCCGCGGCGCCCAGACCTACTGCCAAGCCTGCTGGCTTTATTCCCGGAGGCGAGCTGAAATGCAAAACCCATCTGCATAATACTGCAAGAAAGGGAGCCGCCGGAACAGGGGGTTGGCCAATTTTGACAGAAAATTATTGTCACCCCAGTAGGCCATCCACTCGATGATCCTGAATCCCGTTAGTTCGAGCAGGCGATTGAGCGTCGAATACGAGTAATAAGAAACATGATCGGGGTGGACCAATTCGATGCGCCACAAAAGCCGCGGAAATCTTTTCAGACAAGCAAAGTTCGGAACTGTTATCAGTAAAGAAGAATCCTCGCTGCAAACTCCTGCCAGAGACTGCAGAAAGACTCCAGGGTTGGGAAGATGCTCCAGAACTTCCCCCGCAACGAGAACCTCAAAGGGGCAGGGGAAAAGCTCTAGGAGCGACTTTTGCGCATCTCCCAGGTGGACATCAGGGATCCCCGCCCGGCGCAGCAACTCGATCCCCACCGGTTGGACATCAAGCCCGGTCGTCTGAGGCGCCACCCGCCGCAGGGCTAAATGCAGCAAAGCCCCGCTCCGAAGCCGCTCCTCAGTGTACGGCCAGTCAGCGCATCCAAGATGGAGTACCTTTTTCCCTGCCGACCGGCTTAGGATGAACTCTTTGCGGTCGCACCATCCGATGCGCGGCAGCTTCATGCGGAGCGAAAATGGGCGTGGAGCCCGGAAGCCAGGCCAAACAGCATCCATAGGAATCGGGTTCGTAGCAAGTTATGGAAAAGGCTGTACAAGAGCAATGCGCCAATTGCCACGAGAAGAAAGGAGACCTCCCGCCGCGGGCCGCGTTCCTTGCCTAAGGCAACTTGGACTGCAGGCAGGATGGTGAGGGCCGTCCAGGTTCCAACCAGGGAAAGACCCCCGATCCCGGTTTCGGTCAACAGGCTGATCGGCGTGATATGGATTTCGAGTGTGTGGCCTCCGAAGAAGCATCCGAGGCCGATCCCCTGCAACCAAAATGGAAGGAACTCCACGGCCCGCCGGATCTGCTCGATCCGGGGGGGATCGCTTGTGAAGGGAAGAGAATCAATCGCGCCGATGGCCCGCATAAATGTCCACTCACCCGAAAGCGCGTATCCCATCCATGCAATCAGACAGCCCAAGCCGGCAACCCGGATCGCTGGCGGCAGTGGATCATCCCCAACGCAGATGGCCTCAAGGACAATGAACTCCAGAATGGCAATCAGCATGGCACTTCGAGAGCCAACCCCGGCGATGACGATCAGGAAACCGAGATACAGGAAAAAACGGGCGGGCAAAGACTTCCGACCGCAACCGATCGCCAGCGGAAGGGCTCCCAGCAGATACCCCCCCAATTGGTTGGAAAACCGGAATGGGAAGGTCAGCTTTCCGACAAAGGAACCGAAGGTCCATTCCTGAAAACCAAAGGCGTGGAGAGCAAACAGAGCGGCATAGCCGGCAACGATTGGGAAAAACAGCCGGCTTCCCCACCACATCAGGCGCGAAAGATCCTTTCCCCCGCTCACCGTCTGCGCCAAAGCCCGACTCCCCAAAAACAGAAAAGTGATAGCGCCGAGGTTAAAAAAGAATGCGCCGGGGTAACTGCCGATATCCGTGCCCAGGCAGGCAACTCCCGCGAATGCGAGAAACAAGCCGTCAGTCAACCGAAAACACCAGACGCCTTGACGTAGTGCGGAAAAGAACATCCCGGCGATGCCGGCCAGAAGAAAAAAATCCGACCCCTCAACCAATCCCACCAAAGGCAGACCGATCGGCAAAATGGACAGATAAACCTTGGCCCATAGCGGCAGGTCTCCGGGAAAGGTCGCCCGAGTGGGCGGCGAAACCGCTTCGGCCATCCCGTTTCAGGCGGCCGAGGGAGGCGGGGCGGTCTGCTCCAGCCAGGCCAGGATCAGAATCCAGCTGCAGCCGACCAGAAAAAAACCGATGGGCACCAGGACGTAGATCAAAAAAAGGAAGGGCTGCATCGGAGCCGGAAGGGAGCCGGAGTCGGAGAGCAGGATAGGGCTTCGGGGAAAAATGCCAATCTGCGATCCGTCCGTGGCTACCAAGGTTTTCCATTCGAGGAGAGTGTTGTAAAGAGAATCTTCGAACTCATTGCTGATAAAAGTGCCGGCGAAGCTCCACCAGCCACCGGACAAATTCACGGATTCGCTTGCAAGGAGAAGGGAAACCCGTCCAGAGACTGGAGGAAAATCCGTCAACGAAGGAATCTCAACCAGGATCCGGGTCGAACCGACGAGGAAGCCTGATCCCAGGCCATTTTGAAGGAGGGCTTGGCGCCGCAAACTCTGGCGGGCTCTGGCC
>MNYA01000082.1 GCA_001872985.1 bacterium CG2_30_54_10
CTTCGCTCGCAATGACAGTGTTTGACAAAAAGTCTGTCTGTAAAGTTGCTACAGTGTCCCTTTTTCTGTTTTTTCGTTTCCTCTGATTTTTCGCCTTTCTTCTTTCATACCGCTAAACTCTTACCAAGAATATAGGTTTTTGGCCGGACGGAGTTGTTGGCAAATTCGGAGAAATTGCCTTCAACCGATCGTTTCCCGCCGAAAGCTCCATGAGTTTCCGGGTTGTAACCTCTTTCCCTGCCTCAAAAATCTTGCAGGCTTATTCTTGAGTCATCATGACTTTATTGAAGCACGCTTTTGGAAAAAAGTACACCGTTTTCCGATATTTCTTCAGAAGGCTAAATTCCTACCAGTTATGCTATAATCGTCCCGCCCGAATCCTAATCGCAGGACATGACGCATGGCTCTGGTTCTGGTTCGTGAAGTCGTGGCCGATCAAGGCCTTGCCGTAATCGCAGGTCATGACGGTCTCGACCGGAAGATTATTTCCCCTGAAGTCCATCGGCCTGGCCTCGAATTGGCGGGTTTCTTCGAGCACTTCGGATACGAACGGATCATCGTTCTCGGACGAACGGAACTCGCTTACCTCGGGGAACAGCCTTCCGACACCAGAAAAGTTCGCCTTCGCCAACTGCTTTTCTTCAACATCCCATGCATTATCGTCACCGACGATCTTCTCATCTTCGATCAATTGATTGAACTGTGCAACCAGAAGGGAATTCCTATCCTGAGAAGCTCCGCCCGGGCCGGCGAGTTCATATACCAACTCTCACGGTATCTGCACAACCGGTTCGCCCCCAGAAAGAGCGTTCACGGAGTTTTTGTTGAGGTCTACGGCGTCGGGATCCTGATCATGGGCCCCTCCGGAATCGGCAAAAGCGAATGCGCCCTCGAATTGATCAAACGCGGACATCGTCTCGTTGCCGATGATGCGGTGCTTTTGACAAAGATCAGCGACCACAAGATCGTCGGTTCTCCCGACGAAATGATCAAACACCACATGGAGATCCGCGGTCTGGGCATCATCGACATACAGTCGCTGTTCGGAATTTCCGCAACTGCTGACGAAAAACCGGTCGAACTTGTCGTTCATTTCGAGAAGTGGGATGACGGAAAAGAATACGACCGTCTTGGAATCCTTCAAAAGACCATCAAATTCCTGAAGGTCGAGATTCCGATCATCACCATCCCGGTCAGGGAAGGCCGCAATCTGGCGGTGGTCGTTGAAACCGCTGCCATGAACTCATATCTCAGACGAATGGGCATCACCAGCGCCGAGAACTTCGCCAGCAGCCTGCAGAACAAGATGCTCAAGGCACGCTGATGCTGCTGTCGCTCCGGCGGCATTTGGGCGCCCTGCTTCACGCCCTCGGGTGGGCGGGTTTCATCGTTGTCGGCTTCGGTCTGATCGCCCTTGGACTCGTTCTCGGCGCACTGTCAAGTCTGGCCCTTGCTCCCGCGCACCTCGAGACGATTCGGAGTTTCGGCCCGCTTGGACTTTCGATGGCGGCTTTCACGGCCGTACTCATCGGGTTTTACTGGGTCGGAAAAGGGTTCAGTCTGGCCTTCCAGAGTCTTTCCTGGCGCGACCACCAGACCTCCGAGGGACTTCGTGCGTTCGTCCTCCGGAAATTCGAAGGCCAGCTTCCGCCTCTGGTGGCGCTCGGTGGCGGAACCGGCCTCAGCACGCTCCTCAAGGGTCTGAAGGAACTCCCCATGGATTTGACTGCCATTGTCACGGTAACCGACGATGGAGGCTCATCCGGACGATTGCGCAAAGAGCTGCAGATACTTCCCCCCGGCGATATCCGAAACTGCCTCGTTGCACTTTCCCCATCCGAAAGCCTGCTGTCCCGGCTTTTTCAGTTCAGGTTCGAGGAAGGAAGCGGGTTTTCAGGCCATAGCTTTGGAAACCTTTTCATCGCGGCCATGACCGGCGTGCTTGGCGATTTCGGAACCGCGGTTCGTGAGGCAAGCAGCATTCTCGCGATCCGAGGAAAGGTGATTCCGGTCACCTGCGATAACGTCCAACTCGTCGCTTCCTTCGAGGACGGCAGCATCGTAACCGGTGAAACCGCCATCTCGGCCGCCAAGAAAATGATCAAATCGGTGGAAGTGCAGCCGTCACAACCTCTTCCCAACCCCGAAGCCCTTCAGGCCATAGACCAGGCCCGGATCATCGTTCTCGGCCCTGGAAGCTTGTTCACCAGTATCATTCCCAACCTGCTGATCCCCGGAATCGCGGAACGGATCAACCGAAGCCAGGCACGCGTCGTCTACATCTGCAATGTCATGACCCAGCCCGGGGAGACCGATAACTTCACCGCTGTAGATCATGTCCAGGGAATCCTTCAAAAGACCAGCCTGAGGAAGATCGACGTGGCGATCGTGAACGCACGCAGGGCTGCGAAGCAATTGATGATCAAATACGAATCCCGGGGGCAGTTCTGGGTTCCACCAACCGTCACGAAAATCGAGGATCTCGGGGTCCGCGTGGTGGCGGGGGATTTCCTTTCCGAAACCGATCTGGTCCGGCACAACGAGCGAACCTTGAGTGTGGCAATACTCAACCTCCTTCATGAACCCCCGGCCGTAACGGACGGCTGATTCCTTCAAGCCCGATGAAAACCCCCGATTTGGACACCCGTGAAGCGGTGACTTCTCAAAAAGGAGGAGCACGCGCCCCTCCCAACACGCGAAGTAAATTCGCATCTCCCACTTCCTGCGGTCGGGCGCCTTGCGCTCTCCGGTGTCGGCACTTTCCGATAGGCTTTCGAGATTTCCTCCGGTTATCGAGATGATACCACGAACGGTATTATACCAGGCACGCCTGAAGCGGGAGCTTCTCGAAGGAAAGTTTTCCCAGTCATGCTGTCGAAACGCCTTTTTGCTAGGGCTGTCCGTAAGCCGTAAGTCGAACGCATGTCTGGGAATTCCTTCGTCTATCCGGGAGCAGACGCTTTTGGACAGAATGCTTGGACATTCCCTTCCGCGAAATCTCCGGGTTGAAAACTGGCCAGGAACCCCGACATTCGATTTGGGTTTTCGCAAACTCGTATGGGGAAGGTTCACGCGTGCCCTGTCAGATCACGTCCGGGGAATCGGTTCTTTACATTGTCTTAAATCTTATTTGAAGGGAATCTTTGTCCGCGCCGGCTACCTTCAGGATCCACAGTCCGGTTATCATCTGGAAATCAGGCTGCGCGGCCGGAACAGAATGAAATTGTTCCGGTTGGTCGCTAAGGCATTGAGGCTTCAATTCAGGTTTTTCTCACAACTGGGGAAAGCGGTCGCATACATGAAAGGCCGCCGGCGCATCATCAGATTCCTGCACGCCATTGAAGCTTTCCACCAGACCATGGAGTTCGAAGATCTCGTCGCAACCAGGAATATGCTCGAACTCGTGAACAGGCAGGTGAACTTCGAGACTGCGAACATCAACCGATCCGTCTCCGCGGCCGAACGTCAGATCGATAAACTGCGCCGGCTTCTCACAGAGGCCGAACCGGGCGTCCTTTCAGACGCCCTGATTGATTCAGCGAGGGCCCGGATCCGATTTCCCGAGGATCCGATCGGCAAACTGGGAAAACGTTTTCACCCCCCGTTGTCCAAATCAGCCATGAACCACAGGTTGCGCCGATTGATGGATCTGTATCGAAAGATTTTCCCGGACTCGCAAGACGAACTCGAACCCTGAAGCCGTGGGGCCGCCTAGGGCAGTCTGGGGCAGTCTGGGGAAGCCATGAGGGAACGAACTTGAGTATCATCTCAATAATCCGGGGGAGGCATGAGAGCGCACCGGA
>MNYA01000314.1 GCA_001872985.1 bacterium CG2_30_54_10
ATGGAACGCGCAGGTCGTGAATCCCGACTCGTCGAAATCCGACCCGTTTAGTTTCAACGTGATTTCCCCCGGCGGGAAAATCGTAACCACCGACGGCGTTTCTGTGGCCGCGGGTTATCGGGCGCCGATAGGGGGGCCGTCCGGTGCCGATCTGAAGCTTCTCACCGTAGGGACCTTCCAGGCTACCAGGTATCCGAAAATCAGGTTCAACGATAACGGAAACCTGTCGTCCGAAACCAACGAATGGTACGTGGCGGTCGGGTTCAACACGGATAAATGGCTGAACGGCGGCTGGAATTCCGACTCCGTTGGCGCCTACAGCACATCCGGCGCGTTTCATCCGGGTGAGGATTGGAACCTCACCTCCGGGAGTGATAGCGAACTGAGCCCGGCCCAGCCCGTTTCGGCGATAGCCGACGGGGTCGTTTTGTATAACGGACCGACCCCCGCCTACGGAAACGTGGTCGTTCTCGTCCATCAGACCTCTGGGGGCGATTTCGTCACCTCGTTTTACGCGCACCTTGCCGCGCCCCTGCCGGGCCTTCCCGTGGGCGCGAGAATCTTTAAGGGGGCGAGAATCGGGGATGTCGGAAACAGCGGCCCAACCGGCACGCCCGCGCATCTGCATTTCGAGATCAGAAGGCAGTCGCTGGTCCGGATCGACCAGCGGACGAAGGCGATTGTTTTGGCTTATCCGGTGACGATGTGGCCCGCAACGGTAACCCCCTCCGATCACGGCGCGAAATTTATCGGCGACAATTATTACAACCCGTCCGAATTCCTCGGCGGCGCGAAGTTGCCGACGGCTGTCCCCCTTGCTCCGGGAAACGTAAAGGCGACCGCGGGTTATGGAAGGAATTACATTTCGTGGAACCCTGTTCCTGGTATTGCCTCTTACAATGTTTATTTTTCTAACGTGACGGGTGTGACCAAGGCGGCGGGGAACCTCCTATCCGGAAAAACCAGCCCGTTCGACCACCCGAATCTGACCGCGGGCTCGACGTATTACTACGTCGTGACGGCGTATAACGACTACGGGGAGTCGGTGGAATCCGTCGAGGTTTCGGCCGCGCCTGGCGCACGCCCGTCAAACGCCTTTGGCCTGGGCCAAACCGTGACCGGCCTCAACCAGAATGCGCAGGTGATCCTGACGCGGGTCCCGACGGATTTTCAGACCAGCGTTCTCTTTACTGACGACAATACCGGTGAAGACGTGGTTTTCGCGAAGAGCGCGGTTTTGTCGTATCCCAACTTCAGAAGGCTGGTTCTCGGAACTTCAGGTTCGATCGTCCGTTCAATCCGGAGTTTTGATACCCTCATGTTCACGACCCTGCCTCCCGCCGGAGCCAGAATCGAGGTTTTCGACCCCGATCAACCCCTCGTGATTGCGTCAGCGACGGTCTCCGGCGGAAGCCTGCAACCGCTTGCCCTTGGAAAAACCGTTACGGGCTCGAATCAAAACATGCAGGTGATCATTTCAGAAGTTCCGTCAGGTTTCGATACCACGGCAAGTTTGGTCGATAAGCGAACACGCGAGGAGGTCACATTGTCGAAGAGCGCGGCAATGTCCTTTCCCAACTTCAACCGTCTGGTTCTGGCGACGACCGACGCCACGGTCCGGACGCTCGAAGATTTCGATTCGTTGCTGCTGACGACCACCCCGCCCGCCGGGGCCAGGGTCGAACTTCGCGATCCCGACAAAGGGTTGACGATCGCGATGGTTACGATCCCGGGTGGATCACAGTCGGTAATTTCGCTGGGAACAACGGTCACGGGCGCGAACCAGAACGTTCAGATCGTCATCACCAACGTTCTTTCAAGTTTCCTCACATCAACGGGCCTCGTGGATGACCGGACCGGCGAAGCGGTGGCGATGAGCCAAAGCGCGGCGCTTTCGTTTCCCAACCTTCAACAGCTCACCCTCGGGGTTACGAACATGACGTTGCGAAGTATACGTAGCTTCGATACGTTGGCCTTTTCCACCCCCGTTCCCTCAGGCGCCCAGATCAAGGTTTTCGACCCCGAGAAGGGCCTCGCCCTCGCCACGGTGACCGTGCCGTGATGGTGTTTATTTCAGTATTGCTTTCGATCGAATGAGTAGGAGCGAACGATGAAGAATTCACATTTCAATCGAGTCCTGATCTCTATTTCCTGTTTTCTGATTTTGGCGGGTGTGATGGCGATGCTCGGCTGCAACTCGCGAGGCGGCGGGCCGGCCACTGTCCAGAATTCGGTCCAGAATCCGTTGGATCCGGGTTCGACCGTTCCCCTCCCGTCCGGGGAACCCATCATCAACGGTAACGTCGTCGATTTCGGCAAGACCTTCTCGGGGTTCGATTCGGTTGGAATGCAGATTCGGCTCTCGAACCTTCCCGATGGGTTCAATGCCACGGCGAAGGTTAAAACTGCCGCGGGTGTCGAAAAGACCCTGGCAAAGGCAAGCGTCCCATTCGATGGGCTGGCTCTGGCGTATAACGGCGCCGATCTTTTTGACGTCGCCTCATTCAGCACCATCGAATTCTCACGCGTTCTTCCGGCTGGGGCGAAGGTCGAGATGGTTGACATGAACGCGGTGACCGGCGAAGCGAAACCCACCCCGGCCGTGGGCGCGTCGGGGATATCGACAGCGGGAGTTCGTGCCTCCATGTATGGTTTCAGGCGCAGGCTCGATATGAGCGGTGACGGAAAAGTCGATACCAACGACCTCGCCCTGATTCTCGGCTGGATTCAGATCGGCCGGGGAATCGACACCACGATTCTCAAGCTTCGGGCCCGCGAGATTTATCCATCCTTGAGCGGGAATCCGTTGTTCTTTCCCACCGCGGCCGAGGACGACCTCGATGGCAGCGGCGCAATCGACACGACCGATGTAGCCATGACCATGGCCTGGATCCAGATCGGAAAGATCGGGAACGCCTCCCTGATTTTCTCCCGCGCGAAAGAGATCTATCCCTCGGTGGCCGTTACCCCCACCCGTTTCCCCGCTGATCCGGTCTCGATGGTTGGGTTCACCTACACGCAGGTCGATCTCGGAGGCGGGGTGCTCATGGATTTCTCCTTGATTCCATCGGGGAGCTTCAACATGGGAACCCTGGCATTAACCGGAAACCCACATACTGTAACCCTGACAAAAGGTTTCTACATGGGCGCCACCGAGGTGACACAACGTCAGTACGCCAGGGTGCTGGGTGATGCCCCCTCCGGGTTTGCCGGGTTCTCCGAACGGCCCGTGGAGCAGGTTTCCTGGGACGATGCAATCAGATTCTGCAACCGGATGAGCGAAATGACCGGCCTGACCTCTTGTTACATCGCCTCTGGAACCGACTTTATTTTCGACGCAGATGCCGGTGGGTACAGGCTTCCGACCGAAGCCGAGTGGGAATACGCCTGTCAGGGCGCCGCGACGGGTACCATCTTCGCGCCTTTGGCCGAGACGGGGGACGGGGCATGGTATTCAGTTAATTCGGGAGGCGCCACTCACGATGTCGCCCAGAAGTTGCCCAACGGGTATGGTGTGTACGACATGTTCGGAAACGTCTGGGAATGGTGCTGGGACTGGTATGGCACTTACCCGACGTCTCCGCAGACCAATCCGGTTGGCTCCTCCGGGGGTACCTACCGGGTCGTTCGGGGCGGGAGTTGGAGCAATGATGCCACCCTCTTGGTTTCGGCCTATCGTGTCATCGGCGGCCCGGCCAGCCGTGGCGGCTACATCGGTTTTCGCGTTGTTCGTTCGGCGGGGACTCCGTGAGGTACCCTGTGCTCTTTTCACTTTTGCTCTTTTCATTATTGGGGGTTCC
>MNYA01000451.1 GCA_001872985.1 bacterium CG2_30_54_10
TCGTAATGGTTATACACCGGTCCGACCGTGAGCCGCGGGGATTTCTCATTGCCGACAAGCACCAGCATGAAGGCGGGCTCGCCGGTGGCCTGGTACAAAACCGTATTCTTGACAGCGTCGGTGTGGATGTCGGCGATCAGTCCAGCCCGGAGCTGGTCTTCCTCGAGGATCATCTCCTCATACTGGCGCGCGATTCCGGACAGCTTCTTGGTTCTGAGGGTCTCATACTCGTCCTCGGTGACCGCGACCCCCTTCAGTTCCTTCTCGGCGATGGTGGTATACAGATCGACCAGCTTCTTGAGGGTGCCGATTCGGCTGTATTCTTCGGTCTCCGAGTTGAGGATCTTGTTCTCCCTGATCCCGCTGTCGTAGAAATCGACAAGTCGCTGGATCTCATACCAGAAACGAAGGTTTGGCTCGACGAATCCTTTGACGACCGGAGGGATCTTCTCATCTTCACCGCCGTCGCCATACTCGGCGTAGTTCGGTTTGGCGTAGAGAAGCATGTCATGCTTGAGTTCGGTGAACGAACCCAGGAAACTCTCGATCTGGCGAAGCGGGAACAGGGCCGAGGTCATGTAAGCAGGATAGCCCTTTCCCCAGGTTCCGGTCAGGTTCCCGATGACCTTCAGCCAGGCCGCGGAAAGGGAGGAGAACCACTCGCTGTCTTTTACCTTGGAGATGTCTGACACGACCTCGTCGAGGCGGCCGAAAAAGGCTTTTATCGCGTCAGGATCGAAACCCCGTTCATCAAGCTTCAGGGTCTCTCCGGTCAGCTTCCGGGCGGTAGGATCACCGAAGACAGCGGAAATGAACACGCCTGAGGGCGATGAGGGTAGCTTCGGGCCGGTCTGTTCCTGGCCTGCCGTCAGCCGTCCGAGGACCCAGGCATCGAAAGAGAACCGCTGACCGAATACCCGGAAACCCTTGGTCTTGGACAGAAGTTCATCCTTCGCTGTTTGCGGCATGTCAGGAGAAAAGACGAGATCGGAAAGGATCCGCGGAGGAGCGAGTTTGGCCACCGGGTCTGCAAGTTTTTTCAGAAATTCCGGTTGCAGAACCTGGTACGGGGAGAGCCCAGCCTTCCCGGAAACCTCGTTCAAAAGCGCGCTCCATTGGGGATATCCGACATCATCGGGGGCCCCGGCGAAGAAGCTGGTCACATCCATGACCCTTTTCCAGTTTTCGAGGATGGGCTTTCCGGCGCGACCGTTGCCGGCCATGACCCATGCCAGGAGCGCGGCATCTCCCATGCCTTTCTCTGTCTCGAACAACCAGCTGTTCCGTCCGAGGAAGATCATCGCCCTGAAATACGCCCGGAGTGCGGAGCTCTTCGCATAATGGCTTCGTGGGCGGAACTGCGAGTAATCGGCCTCGATACTTTCGTCTTTTGAATATTCCCCGAACAGAGGCGATCTGGCCAATCCTTCCGCCGCGTAGAGAAGCGTGAGTTCTTTGGCGACCTTCCCGGCAAGTTCGGCGGGAAAATCCTTTTTGTACTTCTCGAAAATCTTGAGTGCCTCCGCCGCAGTATCCTTGTCGTCAGCGGTTTCGATCGGCTTCCCGTCGTCATCCAGGCCGTGCGGGATGCTCCACATGGCATTCTCGAGGATCACGCAGGGAATAGTGAACTGGGCGGCGATGACCTTGAGTCTCTCGGACGCGGCACCCGACGCTTTGCTACCGGCATCGACAGCCTGCTCCCGGACATCCGCGGAGAATTCGGTGACGGCGGAGGCAAGATCGGTTCGCTCGATGTATTCGAGGGAGTTTTCCAGATACTTGTGGAACGCATGCAACACCAGGTCCGGGGTTATCAGATGGGCGTTCTCGGGCTTGCGATCCCAGGGATTCAGCCCCCCGCAGACCTCGTCGTGCATTCCGAGCATCTCGTCCCACTGGAGCGGTTCGGCACCGGGAAAGGAAACCGTTCCTTTGTATCTGGTCGCGCTCTTGGGAATGATGAGGAACTTGTTGGTGTTGATGAACTTCTCTTGTTCCTTGCTCAGCTTCACGCCCAGAAGTTCGAGCATCTGCTTGCGGTTGGCCGCCTTGTCGACGGTCGTCGCGCTGTCTACCAGTTGCGGCTGGATCTCGACCTTCTTGGGAGCCGGAATCGTGCCGAAGGCAGAAACCTCAACCAGAGGAAGGATCCGGTTGCCGGCCGCGGGGGTGGGTACTTCCCCCAAACACGGGCTGTGAATCAGGAGGGTGAAGCCGAAAACGGCGAAAAGCATGTTGGTAGAAAAGGAAAAATCTTTCATGCCGAAACTCCTTCGATGTTTGCTTGGGGCATGTCGCAACGCCCAGAGGATTCCCTGCCAGGATAGTTCAAACCCACCCCGTTTTCAACCAGGCGGGCGACAGAAGTTAGAAAAGGCTATAAAATATATTGACATCGAACAAAATTAGAATATATTCATACCAGGACGCTTCAATGCCGAAGTGAAATGGAAGTATATGCAAAACGAAATACGGGAATCACCTATCGGATCGCTTGCTTTGAGCACGTATGTGAAACTGTCCCGTGCAACCGAGACGGTGAGCACGAACATCCACCGGCACCTCTTGGAATCCGGGCTCACGATAAGCCAGTTCGGGGTCCTCGAAGCGCTTTTCCACGGGGGGCCTCAGACGATGTGCGATCTTGGGCGGAAAATCCTGCGCAGCACCGCAAACCTGACGACGGTCGTGGACAACCTCGAGAAATTGGATCTGGCGCACCGCCAGCGGCCCGAAGAGGATCGGAGACAGTTCATCGTCCATCTGACCGACAAGGGCCGGGAGCTCATTTCCCGGTTGTTTCCCCTCCATGCGGCCATCATCACCGAGGAGATGGGCTTCCTCGGTCCGGAGGAGCTTGAAGAGCTTTCCCGGATCTGTAGAAAGCTTGGGAAGAAGGAGGATCCGGATGCCGCCCCTGACCCCGGCCATCGACCGGAAGATCGGTGATTGCCTGTTTATCCTCTGAAATGGAACATGATTGACAAGATTGAAATGAAAGGAAGACCTTCTTATGAGCGCAACAACCGTCCATGGACATGAATGGTATTCGAACAACGTTTCCCGGGGCGACGAGAAAGAGTCCGCGGGAGTTTCTGTGATCGGCAGGATCCGGTCCTGGGTCGTGGCATTCTTTCGAACGGATAACGACTGGTACGGCTTGGTGATGAGACTTTCCCTGGGCGTGGTCTTTTTTCCTCACGGGGCGCAGAAGGTTCTCGGGTGGTTTGGTGGCCATGGTCTCAGCGGGACCCTGGGATTCTTCACTTCCATGGGAATGCCGCTAGCCCTGGCGGTTCTGGTCGTTGCCGGTGAGTTCCTCGGTTCCCTCGGGCTCATCACCGGTTTCCTGACCAGGCTCTGCGGATTCGGCATCACCTGCATCATGACAGGGGCCATCTTCATGGTACACCTGAACAACGGGTTCTTCATGAACTGGATGGGCGCAGTGGTCGACGGAAAGGCTGCCGGTGAGGGTTTCGAGTTCCACCTGCTCGCGATCGGCCTGGCCCTTGCCCTGATGTTCAAAGGCGGTGGAAAATACTCCGCGGATGGCCTGATCGCGGAGAAGATCGCGAAGAAATGATGTTCCCCGCAACATCCTGAAGATCGAAAACCAGGGTCCGCTTGGATTTTCGAAATTGAAAATTCAGGGACGCAGGACTTTTTGCTCGATTGTCGGAGAAATTTCTCCACAGGATCAGCTCGCCAGGCCGGTGCGGCGCTCGATCATCAGTACCGTGAAGTCGTCGGGAAGACCCTTCCCGGAGATCGCGGCCGGGTGTTCGGACAGGAT
>MNYA01000143.1 GCA_001872985.1 bacterium CG2_30_54_10
GAAGCAATCCCGCTGAACCAGATTGCTTCGTCGGCGCCGCCTCCTCGCAATGACAAACTCCATCAGTCATCGATTCGCCGTTACCCAAAAACTGTATCTGCTCAAAAAGAAAGGGAATTAGCTGATTCTCAACATAAAGCGAGATTCCTCACATTCTTTCGGAATGACAAACGATGCTGTCATTTCGACCGAAGGGAGAAATCTCTTGGGCCAGGAATCATTGAGTTCCCCCGAATTATTGAGTAGATACCAAAAACTGTCTCCAAGCAACCCAAGGGGAACAAGAAAACCGATGAATCCAGTGAATCCAAGGAACCGCAGAGTTCGCAGAGTTCGCAAAGGCCACAGTGACTACAGAGGCCACAGAGGCACGAGAAAAAATAGTTCAGGATATTTTGTTAATCACATCCGATCCGTTATTTATCACCTGAAATCCTGAAATTCGGAGATGACTGATGCAATTCCATATTATTAGCCGGAAAGTATCGAATGAATGAACTGAAATATCGTTGCGTTCTTTTTTGCGAGGACATTCGTCAGGAAACAGGCGGGAGAGTCAGCCTCATGGGTGTTCTCGGGTCGAGGTTGTTTGTCCAGGAGTTCCCCCTCAAGTTCCCGAAGTTCTGTTTGTTTGTCGAATGGGGCGAAATCACCGGTAAATTCCAAATTTCCCTGAAGATCAAAGCGCCTGACGGTGTCAACATGGGAAGCCTAAACCCAACAGCGATCATTCAAGGCCAACCGGGGTTGATCGCCCGTTCGATGATCGTTCTCAACCCGTTCGAGTTTATCACCGCCGGGAACTACGTCTTTGAATTCTGGGCGAATGACGTTTGTGTTGGGCGAGAATCCTTTCTGGTCGAAAAATTCGAACCTCCGCCGAAGGTGACAAATTGAGCGATACTGCAAATCCCTACGAAGTTTCTCACCAAAGTGAATCGAGCTTTGCCGAGCTGCTTGAAGACGCATTTGGGAATCCGGAAACCTTTGCCCAAAAAGTTCTTCCAGCAATCAAAGCCGGCCCGGATGCGAACATTTCAACCCTGGTAAAGGTTTTCGATAGTTCCGATGTCGTGGCGAAGAACCTTGTGGCCGATCTTTTTCGCGGCCCGTTAAAAGATTCCTGCATTCGATACCTGCTTCCGGAATTGTCACCTGCCCACTCGGAGCGGTTCCTCTGGGCATCGATTATCTTGGCCGACAACCAGATTCCCGGGGCCCTTCCCGGGTTGATAAAAATACTGGGAGGGGCGCCTACCCCGGTGGTGTTGGCCGCTTTGAAAGCGATTTCCCGGTACGATCGCCCGGAAGCAAAAGATGCAATTGTGGAGTTCTATCTTTCTTCCGGCGATGAGGTACAGCTCTCTTCGTCAATTCGAATCATTTCTTCGATCGCACCGTATATGGTTCCCAAGATGATCGAACGATTTCCGCGCCTGGACAAATCCCGGAAAGCATGGGTCTTGAAATTCCTGGCTGAAATTGGATCCGAGCTGGCCCTGGGGGTTTTCGCCGACGCCCTTTCCCGAGACCCCTGTGAACTTGGGGTCTTTTGCATCAAAGGCCTCGGAAAAATTGGAAGCGCCGCCGCTGTGCAGGCGTTGGTCACCCAACTTGGCAACAAGGAGTGGTTCATTCGTAAAAAGGTTGTTGAAGCCTTGGGACAAACACACTCCCAAACGGCGCTCCTCCCCTTGATCGGAGCTCTTCTCGACCCTTCGGTTCAGGTTCGGGCGTTCGCCGTGGAGAGCCTGACCAAAGTCGGCAAACTTGAACCGGCATTGATGGTCGATGCCATCGGAAAGGCGGATCACAACCAGAAAGTCGGGCTGATAAGAGCAATGGGGCAGATCAAGGAGCGGGTTTTCCTGGAACCCCTGGTAAAAACGCTCGAGGACCGATCACTTTTGTTCTTTGCCCTGGACTCCCTTGGTGACCTCGGATTCCCGGAAGCCGAGCATGCCTTGGAGCCTTTCCTCAAAGACTCAGAATGGTTCAACCGTTTGAACGCCCTGGAATCCTTGGCCAAGCTTCATGCAAGCAATCTTCTGAGTTGGGCCAAAAATTGCGTCGAGGATCCAAACGATATGGTTCGACATGCCGCTGCCAGAATAATTTCCCGAATGAATCACTGAATCCCAAACGCTCCGAGGATTTCCGAAACTGCCGGTTCTTTTCAGCAATTCTCACTATGTGTGCTGATGCTACTTTCAAGGCCATGTTTGTTTTATTTGCCCGGGGAAACGATGTACCGCTGATATGTACCGGTTTCTAATCAGAGGGCAAAAATTCTTTTCCGGAGCCATTTTCATCATTTCGGATCCAAACGAAAAAATTCTGCAATTTTAGACTTTTTGTAAGTGTTTAGCCTGCTGAAGTGAATACCTCGAACCCTCGCTCAAACAGACACTTTGGAAAATTTACATGCCAATTATCGAGAAGTGGGCTAACGTTGATCCGATCTGTGTTTGAGGCTTTTTGACTTCAGACCGCTAAACTCATACAAAGTATCCAAAATCCAGAAGAACCCTAAAAAAGTGTGCGGCACGTTGGCTCGGGAAACCCGACCAGGGGCCGCTCTACCGCTTTTTTATTGGTTATCCGGTTTTGCCGAGTGGTTGCAGATTCGCGATTACAGGGATATCGAAGACATTTCCGCGCAGAAGTCTGGTGGAAAAGAACAAGACTTCCAGGTTTTCGATTTCGCCTGATGTCGGGTTCATCCGGGCGAGAACATCGTCTCCCAGTTCTTCCGTTTCCTGAGCTGGATAGGGGGGGCATTTTTCGATGTAGAGGATATCCCCCTCACGATCGTATCGAAAGGCTAGTTTTGCTTCCATTCGACTTCTCCTTCCACGAGCTTCCGGGCCACGTATGCCGTAATGATCCAATGCCGTTTTGGGGTCCCGAAGCCGGTAACCACCACGGCGACGACAAATTTTCCCCCTCGAAAATCCTCGAACCACCGCGAGAACAGCTTAGCATTCTGAAACCATGTGCTTCGCCGGACTTCATCCGGCTGCGCCAGCGTTTCAACGAGTCGGTTCACGTTTTCCGGCAACAACTCCGGGTGGCGCTCACCGATGTGTTGCGCCCGCTCATCGGTCAACTCCACCTCGCCTTTCAAATAAGGGCAAAAGAACTTTGCCATTTCTGCGTCCAGCCTCAGATTCCAATGAGTTGCATTTTATCAGGCGGCCTTTGCCTTATGATGAGAATCCCAGCGTTTGGCTTCCCGCTTGAGAATGAGGCCGTCGGGAATTTCCGCGATCATCCGCTTCTCATCCTCGTAGAACTTCGAAATGGCTTCGAATTGAAGCCGTAAGGCTCCATCTGGTCCGCGTTCGTCTTTTCCGAACACCAGGGCATCGGAGCTCACTGTCAGCGCAATAGCCAGCTTCTTGATGAGTTCCATCGTGGGTTGAGCGGCCCCCGCCTCATAACGGCGGATCTGAATCAGGCTCACCCCGGATTTCTCCGCAAGCTCTGTTTAGTACTACAACGGCACTTTTCTTCGTAGATCTTGATTGTATCGTGGTTTCCTGAGTATTGCGCGATTCTGCGAAAAGCGGCTCCACCAACGGTTCTGGTAAAGCAAGTGCCGTTGTAGTATTAGGTAAAGCCCTTTTCTTTATGCAATCGGGCCAATCTTTCGGGAAAGTCCATGAATAGCCTCGCAAGACTGATTTCTATCAATATCCCCCTCCAGAAAAAAGATGATTCACAAAGATATCTTACTAGATATAATAAAAAATATCCATAAAGGGTATTGACGAGTTTTTAGGAGGTGCCGCGA
>MNYA01000505.1 GCA_001872985.1 bacterium CG2_30_54_10
CGAGAACCGGGATCCGGAATCTTGATTCCTTCCAAAGATCCTGGCCGAGAATCTCGACGCCAAACGTCGTCCCGGGGAAAATCTTCCCCTGTGCCTGATGTGATGCCTTTCCGAACTCGATTCGCCGGGGTTCGGCCCCGAGCCATTCGGAAAGGATCGAAACCGGCTTGCCGTCAAGAGAAGCAGACTGGATCGCCAAGGAACCCCGTAGAAGCTCGATAACTTGCCAGTCGTCTCCAAAGATCTCGATCGTGAATTCCCCTTCAAACCTGGCGAACGTTCCCTCAAGGGCGCCTTCCAGCCGCGCCGAAACCATGCGATTTGACATCGGGGGTGCCTCGAAAGCCGGCTCCGAACCGGAAGCGGCAGCAGATGCGGCAGCCGAAGCCAACGAGTCCTGCTTTGCTTTCCGAAGCCGCTCGAACTCATCAAGGGGAACCATCATGAAACCCTCGCCCTTATCGGTAAGAAGCTTGGAAACATCAGCATACGGGACGAGCGTCTTCACCGTCCGGATTTCCAGCGCAGAGCTCGCCTCAGCAGCGTTGACTGCCGTCGAAAAACAAGCAAAAGCGAGAATCAGAAAAAAGCAGATCTCCCAAAGTCCTCTGTTCCGTGACATAAATCCTCCTCGTAAGAGTTTCGCCGTTTGAAAAAATGGAGAACGAAGGAATTTAGGAGAAGTGGAGATAGGGGAAATGATGAGTGATGAATGATGAATGATGAATGGCACCTTTTCTTCAATATTCCCAAACCACTTAACTCTTACTTTCTTTCTTTCCTTCCCCTCCAGATCTGCGTTAATCCGCGTTTATCTGCGGCAAAAAAATCCTTTCCTTTTTTCAATTTTTTCGTTTTCCCAGCTTTCTTCGTCTTTCTTATTTCAAACCGCTAAACTCTTACTCCTCCTCTTGTTTTTACCGACTGACAGGCGCCGTTGCCAGCTCCCCCATTTTATTGATCTGATCGCGATTTCCCAAAATCACCAGAATGTCGCCACCCTGAAACACAAAAACCGGATCAGGGTTGATGACGCTCTTCCCCTCCCGTTTCACCGAAACGATGATAGCCCCCGAACGGCGCCTGATACCGGCATCCTTCAGTGCGATTGCGTCAAGATAACTTTTCGGCTGGATACGGAATTCGTCCATTTGCAAGTCCTGGTCGTCGCCCCCTAGAGTGGCGTCGAGAAAATCCACGACGGACGGCCGCATCAGAACCGAGGCCATCCGATTGGCAGCGGTGATATTCGGGGAAACCACATAGTTGGCGCCCGCACGCTTCAGCTTTGGAACTGACTCTATCTTGGTTGCGGTGCAAACGACAAAAACATTCGGATTGATTCCTTTCGCGGTCAGGGCAACGAACACATTGTCGGCATCATGAGGAAGCGCCGCAACCAAGCCGGCGGCCCTGTCCAATCCTGCATCGGCGAGGACTTCGTCGGCGGTGGCATCGCCTTCGATCGCAAGATAATCCTCACCGATGAGCTCCTGGACGATCTTGGGTTCGAGATCGACCAGAACTACCGGTGTTTGATGCCTCCTCAAATTTTCAGCCACCACCCAACCGGTATCGCCGGCCCCACAAATAATGTAATGGCCCTTCAGCGACTTGATGTCTTCCCGCATTCTACGCCTCCCCAAAAGATCGCGCAAGCCGCCTTCAACGAAAAACTGGGCTAGCGCGGAAACGGTGTAGGCCATCAGCCCCGCACCAATGAAAATAAGAAAAATAGTGAAAACCCGCCCCTCTGGGCTCAGGTTATGAACTTCTCCGTAACCCACCGTTGCGAGCGTGATTACGGTCATATAAATGCAATCGAGAAGGCTCCAGCCAGGGCCTTCGGTCAAACGGTAGCCGACCGTACCGACCGTCAACAGCAGCAAAAATGGTACGATACCCGAAAGAATCTTTCTCTTCTGCATGGCGGTCGGAAGAGTCTAGCCCAAATTTCATTATCCGCGCAACCGGGATGTTCTTGAACCGGAATTCCTGAGGCAGGAACAACATGTAATAAATAAATACCCTCATTCCCCCTTTTCGGAGGGTTGTTTGTCGCCATCCCAGATATTGAACGGATCGGCCTCTGGGCCCCCGGCTTCCACCGGTTGTGACGCTGTCGATTCGGTTGGGGTAGCTGTGCCATCGGGAGGGGCTTCCGCGTTGACCACGGCCGTTTCAGCGGTCTCACTTCCAATGGTTGGAGCGGTCTCCTCCAGTTCCAATAACAGTCCTGCCGAATCATCGGGCGCGGTAGCGGGTTTGGCAGAAAAAAGCGCCGCAACGCCTTTCGAAAGATTTTTCTTTAACCCGTTTTTCAAGAAGGAAAGTAACGTCCTTGTGGCGACATTCTTGGGGTAAAGCGCCAGAAAGTTCCCGAAATACTGCGATAAAAGCCTGCGCTCGGAATCCGACAGCTTGCCAACCGATGCCCGAAGACGCCTGCCCAAGTCACTGTCACGGCCTTTTTCCAGGCCGAGAACATTTAGGTAGGCTTCCTTGCAAAAATCATTCAAAGCCATTGCTATTCCGCGGCCTCGACATGCCGGAAGGCCCAGAAAGCCAAGCGTAGCCCATTCCCCGGGCTGAACCGAACTGATCGTTTTCGCCAGTTGGCCGGTTCCGAAGCGTTGGGCCATCTGGAAAACCTGGTTAATCTCGTTGAGTGTCGCAAAATACCTTAAATGCAGGCGCCAGAAACGGTTCTCGGGCCGAGGCCATGCCGGTCTCGGGGTAAGGAGCATTCCGTTTCCCATGCTCATCGTATCCATGAGCCTTCGATCTGCCGCCAGAATCGACAAAACACGAGCCTCGTTGTTCATCATCCAGATGGTGAACGGCGTCTGAATCCCTTCACTGGCCCAAACAGGGGTTCCCATCGTCAGGCTCGCAAGAATGAGCGTGAAAATGGCCAAACGACTCGATCCGCCTGAATTATTCATTGGAAACCCCCTTCAATCTGAAGGAAATTCTCCGGCTTTCCACCACATTCCAAAGATCCCGCATGACCGCGATCTCCTTGTTGGAATACGAAAGAGAATAACTCACGGTCCAGTCGCCCTGATCGAAACACCCTTCAGCAGGGTTGAAAAACAACATTCCTTTGGCATGGATAGATCTTTGGATCAGACGGTCGGACGGCAGGCCAACATGCCCGGCAATCTCCAATCTGGCGCGGCCGGTCTTTGCGTCAACATCCTTAAAAGTCAGATCCCAGGCTGCGAGAACCGTCCCCGAACC
Organism: bacterium CG2_30_54_10; assembly: GCA_001872985.1. Lineage (GTDB taxonomy): Bacteria > Muiribacteriota > Ozemobacteria > Ozemobacterales > Ozemobacteraceae > CG2-30-54-10. The sequence continues at coordinate 3,244 of MNYA01000505.1, forward strand.
CACGGGAATACTTTTTTGAATCCGATGTACCTGCCCCACCTCCCAGTCTCCGGCGGGAAGACTCCAGAAAAAAGGAAGGCGGGTCGGCTCTTCGCCCGGCGCTCCCAGGACAGTCCCGTCAGGTTTGAGAAATCGCCTCGTGTGGTTTTCGTTCTCCCAGATGTCGAGGATATACATCCCTTGCCGGAATCCGATGACCCGAACGGTCACGGTTCCAGTCGCAGCGATGGAAGCCGGTTGGTTGGTTTCGAAGGCTGTGAACTCACTGCTGAGGCTGCTTGCAACCTCAAAACTATAAGCAGATCCAACCTTGGGACAGAAAAAAAAAGTGGTGACCGCTTCTGAAGGAAGGCCCATTGCCGCGATCGTGAGGAACAATGCGAGTATCACCTCAATAATTCGGGGGAAGAGTGAAGGCAGACCGGAGGGCGCAAAGCGCCCGACCGCGGGGGATGAGCCTCGCGAATTCACTTCGCGAGGCGAAGGGGGGCGCGTACCCCCCTTTTTTGAGAAGTTACCCTTTTCTCCAATCAAATGGACCACTGCCGACG
>MNYA01000499.1 GCA_001872985.1 bacterium CG2_30_54_10
TTCGTCATGGGCTGATGGCCGTCGGGTGAAAGATCGATGATGGAAAGTCTCGCATGGCCAAGGCCGATGCCGGTTTCAGGTTCGAACCTGATTCCCCGATCGTCAGGACCCCGATGGGAAATTGCCGAAACCATCCGTTCGAGAAGTTCCGAATCGAATGAACCCGAGAACCCCGCTATCCCACACATGAAATTATTATGGGTGTCCTTCGAAAGGTGGGTGCGTGACTGCCAAACTTCACTAAATTCATGTTTCAATGCCTGCTTTGAAATGTTCTGTCGGAATCCAGCGAAAAAGTCGCGGCGGCTTCCAGCCGCTGCGACGCGGCAAGATGCCGCGTCCACAATTTGGGGCCGAACCGAGAAATTTAGCGGACATTGTTAGTCGCGGGTGGGTGCCTTCCGAATGGAAGGTGGATCCCGGCAAACTCCAGGGCTTTCCCAATGTCTCTCCAGAAGAGTGATGGATCCGCCATGTAGGTTCTCCGGCGAGCGAAGCCGCGCCGAGCCATGTTGAAAACATTGCTGTTGTAACCTTGAAAACTCTTCATCGCTTCCTGGACGATGATCTCGAAACGCTCCGGATTGACACCAACAACGCGTTTTTTCGGATCCTTGAAGAAGAGTTCCTTGGGACTCGTTTTCAGAAAATGTTCGAGGCCGGGGTTTGGATCGAGCAGCCCCAGCTGCACCCCCTGGTCGAACAGCTTGGTTTGCGGAAACGGACTATAAACACCAAGGCCCCCATAATACGGCCGAACCTCGCGAAGGAAGTCAATCGTCTGGCGCATGTCCTGTTCGGTCTCTTGGGGAAGGCCGATCATGAAATATCCGCTCCAGAAGATGCGGTGGTGGTTCAACGACTTCGCCGCACTCCGGATCTGGTCATGGGTGATATCCTTGTCGGTGAGTTCCAGGATCTTTTTGCTGCCTGACTCGATTCCCACGTTGACCTGCATGCAGCCGGCTTTTTTCATTATTCCAAGCAGTTCGTCGTCGATCAGATTCACGCGGGTTGTACAATTAAAGCCGATTCGATATGGTTCCTTTTGGATTGCTTCGCAAAGCTCGACCACGTGCTTGCGTCGGACGGTGAACGAATCGTCTTTGATCGAGAATTGGGCTGTATTGTACGCTTTCCGAACCTGACGGATTTCATCCATGACGTTTTTGACCGCACGGAATCGGACCCTTCGATTCCACATGTGGAAACAGTAGCTGCACCTGTAGGGGCAACCCCTCGAAGTAAGCATGACACCCATGTCTTCGGAAGAATAGTTTCGCGGATGCATCAACGCCCCGCGGTCAGGCAGGGGAAGTGAGTCGAGATCCGCAACGAGCGGGGAATCCGGATTGTGGACGATTCCTCGGTCTTTCCGCCAGGTAAGTCCCCCGACCGTTCCAAGATCGCCCTTATCCCGCCAGGTTTTGAGAAGCAAGGGAAGTGTTTCATCGGCTTCCCCCCTGAGAACGAAATCAACTTCGGGGATCTTCATCGTCAGATCGGGCATCGTGCTCGCGTGCGGCCCGCCGATCACTATTGGAACGTGCGGGAGGACTTCCTTGCAAAATCGGGCGGTCTGAATTACCGAACCGAACTTGGTGGTCATCGCGGTAATGCCGATGAAATCAGGCTTTTCATCGAGCACCAAAGTGCGCATCAACTCCCAGGTCCGGTGGCGCGGGTCATTGAGCGCTTTTACATACGATTGAAACATTTCAATCTCGTGTGAGAAATCGACGGTGCCGGCTTTGGTCTCGGCTGCATCCATGTCGAGTATCCGGCAGTCGAAACCGGCTCTTTTAGCGGTTCCGGCGAGATAAGCCAACCCAAGGGGGAAGTAGAAATTGAACATCCCCGTGAAACTTTTGAAAGGTGGATCGATCAGCAACAGCTTCATTTTTTCACCAGATTCCGCATGGGTCTATTACGACCTTGGATTTCAAGATTTTCCTGTCGACATCCCTGAATTGTTTGTGGGGAACGAGCAAAACCAGTATGTCCGAATGTTGGAGAACTTCATCAAGCGGGTAAAGTTTGAACTTGGCGTGGTCGCGACAATAAGGTTCGCAGACAAGCACCTCGCCCACATTCGAGTCTGAAACAATTTTTGCGATCTCGACGGCGGGTGATTCGCGAAGATCATCGATATCCTGCTTGTAGGCCAGCCCCAGAAGGCCAATGACCGGTTTTTTGAACTTTTCGGAGGCCTCCCGGATTCGTTTGACCACATGATGAGGCTTGTCGTCGTTGACGACACGCGCGGATTTAATCAGGCGGGCTTCATCGGGGCAGGCTTCGACGATGAACCATGGATCGACCGCGATGCAGTGTCCTCCTACTCCGGGGCCTGGCCGCAAAATATTGACCCTGGGGTGACGGTTTGCGAGGGAGATGAGCTCCCAGACGTTTAAGCCGAGCTTTTCGCAGATCATCGACAGTTCGTTGGCAAACGCGATATTGACATCGCGGTAACTGTTCTCAACGAGCTTGGTCATCTCAGCGGTGGTTGCGTCAGTCAGGAATATCCGCCCCTTGACGAAGCTTTCGTAAAGTCTCTTTGCCTGCAAAGCACACTCGGGAGTCACCCCGCCGATGATCCGGTCGTTTTCGACGACCTCGCGCATTATTTGTCCGGGAAGAACGCGCTCGGGGCAGTGGGCGAGAAAAACATCTTTTCCCGCTTTCAGTCCGACCGTTGCAAGAATTGGAGCGATGATATCCGTGCATGTTTTTGGGGGCGAGGTCGACTCGAGTATCACGAGGTTGCCGGGCTTGAGTACCTTAAGTATCGATTGGACAGCGGCCTCGACAAACGTCATATCAGCCTTATGTCCTTCTTTGAAGGGGGTGGGAACGGCGATTATGAATGCGTCGGAAGCTTCGGGGGCAATCGCCGCCCTCAATCTACCTGAGCCGACGGCTGCCTTGACGAACAGGTCGAGATCGGGCTCGGTGATATGGATTTTGCCTTTGTTGATGGTCTCGACAACCTTGGGATTTACATCGACCCCAAGAACGTTAAACCCCTTCGTCGCCAACATGCTGCTCGTCGGAAGCCCAATATAACCAAGCCCCAGAACGCAGATCTGTTTCATTGAAAACTCCATGGAATCGACGTCGTGAGAATTTTCCCGCACGGAGCGACTGGCTCTGTTAAACGCACCTGTTTATACCTCAATTCCGCCGGTATCTCAAGGCATTTGTAACGGGGCTGGAATTCGGAGCAGGGACAAGCAGGGCGGCGGTGAACAAACCTGACTGGTCAAAACTTGCCATTGCGAGCGAAGCGAAGCCATCCCTCTGATTCAGATTGCTTTGCCACGCTTCATTCGCAAACATCTGCGCTTCTTGCAAAGACACGATTGCATCAGTTGGCCACACCTCACTTCCCGGGCGCGCGGACATACAATCCGGAATCCGGTGGGGGGGCGTGCCCGTTCGCCGGGGAAGTGGTGCTACCGGGCGAGGAGTTGGCGAAAGTTGCGAGAGAGTGGATGTACCCAGACGGTTTTCAGGGGGAGTGAGCGGGTGTGGGCCGTGTCGAGTTTGCCGCGACCCTGCGTTTCACCGACGCAGAGGCAATTGGCGGCCTTGTAATACGGATAATGGTAAATCCCTTCGTTCCCTGAACGGTGGATTGCGGCTCTGTGAGCCTGATCCGCCCTACGCTCCCTACGCAGGAATTTCCCGGAATCCGTATAACAGGTGCCGGCAAAATGTTGCTTCTCGACGAAGGTCTCCAGCAGCACGCGGCTGTAGCCATAGCGGTAATGCAAATCAAGCGGGAGCAGGCGTGCAGCCATGCCCAACAACTTCGAGGCGAGGTGCTTGGACGAGACCCAGGGGAGGAGGAGGAAGCGGGCGTTGTTCACGACCAGGTGC
>MNYA01000445.1:0-2597 GCA_001872985.1 bacterium CG2_30_54_10
AACTCTTACTTTCTTTCCTTCCCCTCCAGATCTGCGTTGATCCGCGTTTATCTGCGGCAAAAAAATCCTTTCCTTTTTTCTATTTTTTCGTTTCCCCTGCTTTCTTCGTCTTTCTTATTGCAAACCGCTAAACTCTTACAAATTATACAGCAATTCTGGAATCCAATTTCCGTTTGGTTTATAATGGAGTCATTCTCTCTTTGAGGGCAACATGGTACCAATTACCCGCGATTTGTTGTTGAAACTCCCCAAGACCGACCTTCATTGCCATCTCGACGGGTCGATGCGTCTGCGAACAATACTCGACTTGGCCGAACAGTACAAGATCAGACTGCCCGCCGACAACGAGGATGATCTCAGAAATCTTATCGTCATGAAGGATGGTTGCGCAAGCTTGGTCGACTACCTGAAGGTTTTCGACGTAACTTTGCTAGTGCTTCAAACCGATGAAGCGCTCGAAAGGGCCGCGTTCGAACTGGCGGAAGATGCCGCCAGAGAGAATGTCCGCTATATCGAAGTCCGTTTCGCCCCAATTCTTCATACGAACAGCCTGCTTCCTTTTGAAAAAATTTTCGAGAGCGTCATTGCCGGTTTGATTCGGGCAGAAAAACGATACAAAATTAAAACCGGCCTGCTGATCTGCGCTATGCGAAACTTTCCCGCGGATCAATCGCACATTGCAAGGCGTCTCCACGACCGCCTCTATACATTGACCGAACCTGAGTTGTCAAGGCTCCTTGCGGTACACACGGCCAAAGTAACTGCAATTCTTTCACAAAAGTACCCGACAATCGTGGGGTTCGATATCGCAGGCCCCGAAGATGGTTACCCGGCCAAAGATTTTTACGAAGCCTTCCAGAACATCATTAACGGCCATCTTTCCATCACCGTCCACGCCGGTGAGGCATACGGCCCGGACAGCATCGAACAGGCTGTGAAATACTGCCACGCCCATCGGATAGGCCATGGAACCCGTTTGATCGAAGCGAAAGCTCCTGACCGCCTCCACACTCTATACGGCTACTTTAAGGACAAGCGCATTCCTTTGGAAATCTGTGTTACAAGCAATGTCCAGACCGGGTCGGTCCGATCGGTTGCCGATCACCCGCTGAAGGTCTACCTTGAAGACAAGCTTCGTTGCACCATCTGCACGGACAATCGGCTTGTGTCCGAAACGACTGTCACCGATGAATACGTTAAGATCTGCGATGCTTTCCACCTGTCGTGCGAAGAGTTGTACAAACTAATAATATATGGTTTCGAGAGCACTTTTCTTCCCTACCAGGACAAAGAGGAAATTCTTTCCGAAGTTGAGCCGATCCTCGCTCGAGAATTGCTACCCGGGAAATTATTGTGAGTGGCCGATGGCACTGAGAGGCCCGCGGTTTGAAGTTCCACCCGAATGATCAAGAAAATCGTTTGTCCGTCCTGTGGAATAGATTTCGAGGCCATCAGTCTTCCCCAGGCTCAGGCGCTATGCTGCCCTAACTGCGCTTCGGAGGTAGACCCTGGCAGAGGGAAAAACCTCGAGGAGCTGAGCGGCTACAAAATTTTCGATTTATTGGGACAAGGTGGAATGGGCCAGGTTTTTCGCGCCCTTGCACCGGATGGTTCCGATGTCGCTCTGAAGGTCATGGCCCAGGAGGCGGCGGATTCTCCTGACCTCCGGGAACGCTTCGAACGAGAGATGTCCATCATGGCATCCCTGAGCCATCCGAACATCGTTCGCCTGCTTTACCGCGGCCAGACGCCACTGTTCAAGTTCTTCGTGATGGAATTGGTCGAAGGAACCACCCTGCGCCATCTGATCAGGGAAGACAAGCTGACCGGACTCGATTTCGTCAGCATTTCTTGCCAGACTCTGAGCGCTCTTGGATACGCCCATTCTCACGGAATCGTGCATCGCGATGTCAAGCCCGAGAACATTCTTTTCAATCGGGAAAGGAAGGTCAAGGTAACCGATTTCGGCCTCGCTCGGAAACTGACTTTCGAAGGGCCAGCCTTGACCGCCACGAACGCCTTCATGGGGACCGAAAACTACATGTCGCCGGAGCAGAAAATCAATCCCAAAGCGGTAACGCACAAAAGTGATATCTACTCTTTCGGGGTGGTACTTTACGAGATGCTCTCCGGCGGAATGCTCCCCCTTGGCATTTTTCAGCCGCCCTCTTTCTATCGCCAAACCACCGAATGCTGGTGGGATGACATTACTTTCCGGCTCCTCGACCTCAACCCGGACATGCGCCCGGAAAACTGCGAGGAGATCATTCGGGAAATTAAGAACCTTTCTGAAAACCCTCCGGCGGCACACATTTCAAATGGTGGTACTGTTCCCCAAACCGCAGATTCCGGTGAAACGGCAATAACGCGCGAAGGGGAACGAATAAAAATGAAGTTTCAAGAGATTTGTGAAGTTTCCTACGCTCTTTATCAGAAGGGCGAGTATGCACAGGCCCTCAAAAACTGGCAGCAGGCGCTCGAATTTTCGGACGAAAATGACGATCGCGCAAACCTCCAGAACTGGATCAAATCCTGCAAAGAGAAAATTGCCGAACAAGACCGGAATAGCGCAACCGTGTTTCTTTGCCCAAGTTGTC
>MNYA01000445.1:2608-3812 GCA_001872985.1 bacterium CG2_30_54_10
TCCCAGGACGCAAAAGCTCCAATCCCGGAAAAAATGCCCTGCCCGAACTGCCGGGAGGACATCATTTACGACTTCCTCCGAAAAGAATGGCACAGAAAAAATTCCCTCGTTAAGAAAGACTCCTTTCGTGTCGAAGGCACCCCTGGAAAGGAGAAACCCCAGGAAAAACAGGAGGAAGGCTCCATTCTGCGGCAGGGAATCCTGCTGATGATCGTATTCCTACTCGGAGTCGACTGGTGGAACCCCGACCTCTTCGACGAGGGTATCAAATTGGCGGTCGCCAAAGGCCTGACCGTGGGCATTTCGGCGAGCATGACCGGTCTTATTGTCAGATTCGTTCTATACCTTTTCGTCATCATTTGGGGATGCAACCTTGCCTACGCGTTTTATGACAACCAACGAAAACCACCGAGCCCCCTTCCCGTCGACGATAACAACAACATCTGCAAGCGCAAATAGGCTTCTTCGCGGCCTTCTGGCCGTCGGATTGGCACTTTCCCTTTTCGTTATTTTTCTGCCCCAAAGTAGGGGCGATCCGTCGGATCACCCAGCGGTCTCGGCCGGCATTGAAGTCACGCACCGGGAACGTTATTTCCATCGTCTGAAGGATCTTCGCGCGAAGCGTCCGCAGGATGCTGAGGCCACCTATCAGATTGGGAACCTCTATTATAGCCTTCAAATGGAAGACGAGGCTATAAAGGAATATCGGCGATGCTTGAAACTCGATCCGAAACACCAGGATGCAAAATGGTTTTTGAGCCATGTCCTCGTTAGCAAAGGCTATCTCGAAGAGGGCTTCCGCCTCGCGCGGGAGATGCTCGACGTTAAGCCGGACGACGCTGAAAGCTATTTCTGGGCGGGTGAAATTCTTCGAAAGATGGATTTGCCGGAGATCGCCAGGGATTACTACACCCGTTGGGAACAGATTCTTTGGCGAGCCAAGGGAAAGCCGGTCCCCGGCGCCAAGGGCGGGTACTGAAAGGCCGATTTGCCAATTGAAGGTATCAGCTCAATAATTCGGGGGAACGGCGAGAGCGAAGCGGAGGGCGCACAGCGCCCGACCGCGGTGAGTGAGACACGCGAATTCACTTCGCGTGTCGAGAGGGGTCGCGTGCCCCCTCTTTTTGAGAAGCTACGCATGAATCAACTAGGATTGGTGTTATACGGATAATGGTAAATCCCTTCGTTCCCTGAACGGTGGATT
>MNYA01000502.1 GCA_001872985.1 bacterium CG2_30_54_10
GCCCGACCGCGGGGGATGAGCCTCGCGAATTCACTTCGCGAGGCGAAGGGGGGCGCGTGCCCCCCTTTTTTGAGAAGTTACGGGTCTAGCTGATTCTCAACATAAAGCGAGATTCCTCACATTCGCCCGGAATGACAAACGATGCTGTCATTTCGACCGTAGGAGGAAATCCGGTATTTATGAGATCTCTCACCTTCGTTCGAGATGACAACCTCCCCTTAAGTTAGCGCACATGCCCTGGGTCCACCTCTGTACATGGTTTCCCGCCTACTCTCGTAACTTTACCCCTCCGCGAAGCAACGAACCGGCAAGGCTGAACTTGTAGAAGGTTCCGACATAATCGGGGGTAGCGGCAAGGGTCTTGTCGATCCGATCGACGATTTCTCCTTCATTAAGCTCTTTCAGAGCCTGAATGTCGAGCATTCCACCGATGGCCGCTGCCATTTTGGCGCCTTGGTCGAGAACTCCCTCGGGAGGGCCGTAACATCCGATGCAGGGCATGACGGCCTCGGGACAAAGCCCTCCGCAGCCATCGCGGGTGGCGGGGCCCATGCAGAGGAAACCCTGCTCCAAGAGACAGGTTTCGGGGTCCGGGACTGGTTCCCAGTTCCGGCGGAGCTTTGCGATCTTTTTGTCACCTTTTTTTTTCCTGCACTCTTCGCAAACACTTTTCCTCCCGCTGCCAAGGAAGCTTCCTTTGGGGGGAAGCGGTCCTCCGGCCACGAGAAGATCGACAACCTTGGCCAGTTGAGCGGACTCGGGAGGGCATCCGGGGAAGAAGAAATCAACGTCGACGATCTGTGCCAGAGTTTGAACTTTGTCGTGAAACTGAGGCAGGGTGAGGGTTCCGGCCGAAACAACCGATGAGGTTTGAGGTTCGACTTCCCCAGGATTATCGATGGAAGGATTTCCGTGATACACGGTATTGAAAAGCCTTTGCCGGGGAAAAAGGTTTGCGAGAGCGGGAATCCCGCCGCCAGTTGCGCACGCCCCGTAGGAAACGAGCACCTGACTTTTTTTTCTCAAAAGGCGGGCCATCTCCACATTGTCGTCGTTTCTGATACCGCCGTTGAAAAATGTTATGGCAAGGCTCTTGTCGGCCATGGCTTCGACATCTTTTTTTTTGGTGTCGACGAGGCACGGGCAAAAAACCAGATCGAAGTTTGCATCGACATCGAGAATTTTCTCGTGAAGATTGACCAACGACACTTCACAACCACCGCAAGAAGAAGCCCAATAAAAGGCTATCTTTGGTTTGTTCAGCATGTTTCCCTCTTACCTGATTTTAACTTCCGGTAACCCGACTCTCGGGTATTATAGCACGGTCTCCGGTAGTCGCCAGGTGTTTCAATTCCCGGAACGGAAGCTGACACCGGCTTACGGAGGCAAGCCCTCCTTGCCGCCGAAAGGCGGGCAGGGTATACTTCGCCCGTTGGCGCAAAACAATCCTGAAATCCTGAATTTTTCCCCGAAAGGTGGTTGAACCGGAATGAAATCAAATTCAATTTCCCATCTGCTGAAATCGCCCCCATCGCCGGATGTTATTGAGGTAAGAGGCTGGGTGCGAACGAAGCGCACCAGCAAGAATGTTGTTTTCATAGCCATCAACGACGGTTCAACAATCAAAAACCTTCAGGCGGTTGTCGATCCGAGAGAAGGCGCCTTCAAGGAAGCCGACCTTGCAATGGTCACCACTGGAGCCGCGGTTGAGGTAACGGGAAACCTTATTCCTTCGCAAGGCAGCGGGCAGGCTGTCGAACTGAAGGCGAAAGCCGTTAAGGTGCTCGGACCTGCTGATCCCGAAACGTATCCGCTACAACCGAAAAAGCACTCTTTCGAGTTTCTGCGAGAGATCTCGCATCTGCGCTTCAGAACCAACACATTTGGAGCCGTCTTTCGCGTGCGTCACTCGATGACATTCGCTATCCACAGCTTTTTCAACGAACGGGGATTTTTCAACGTCCACACTCCAATCATCACAGGTTCCGATTGTGAAGGGGCAGGGGCGATGTTCCGGGTTTCAACGCTCGACCCTAAATCTCCGCCGATGAACCCGGACGGAACCATCGATTGGTCGCAGGATTTTTTCGGAAAATCCACCAATCTCACTGTATCGGGGCAGCTCGAGGCGGAACTTGCCGCGATGGCGCTCGGAAAGGTCTATACCTTCGGTCCGACTTTCAGGGCTGAAAACTCAAACACTTCCCGCCATGCTTCTGAGTTTTGGATGATCGAGCCTGAGGTTGCATTCGCCGACCTGACCGACAACATGGACCTTGCCGAGGACTTTCTGAAATACCTGATCGAATGGGCACTCGACAAGTGCGCTGACGACCTGGAATTTTTGAGCAAACGTTTCGAGGATGAGGAAAAGACGAAAAAGCAGGAAGAGAGGAGCGAGTTCAACCTGCTCGACAAACTCCGCTTCGTTCTCGATAACAAATTCGTTCGCATCACCTATACGGAAGCCATCGATATTCTGAAGAACTCGGCTCCGAACAAAAAGAAAAAATTCCAATATCCGGTCGACCGCTGGGGAATCGACCTCCAGTCCGAGCACGAGCGTTATCTTGTCGAGAGACATTTCAGGAAGCCGACTATCCTGACCGACTATCCGAAGGAGATCAAAGCTTTCTACATGCGGCTGAACGAAGATGGAAAGACCGTCCGGGCGATGGATGTCCTGGCCCCCGGCATCGGCGAAATCATCGGCGGGTCGCAGCGCGAGGAGCGGTACGATGTTCTGGCTGAGAAGATCCGCGAGGCGAAAATTCCAGATGAGAGCGTCTGGTGGTATCTTCAGATCCGTAAGTTCGGAACCGCTGTCCATAGCGGGTTCGGGCTGGGGTTCGAACGATTCCTGATGTTCCTGACCGGAATTGGAAACATCCGCGATGTCGCTCTCTTCCCGAGAACCCCTAAAAGCGCTGATTTCTAGGCCGCAACTAAATGGAAAGCAGTAAAACCCGTCCCTGCCCGTTTTGCGCCGAACCGATTCTTTTGAATGCCAAAAAATGCCGGCACTGTCAAAGTCTTCTGATCGACGATCATGGGCGTCATTTTGTCGTCGGTGTCGCAGGGGACGCGGCGTTCCGGGGGTCTGAGGGGTCTGAGGGATCTGAGGGATCTGATGGGTCTGATGGGTCCGATGGGTTCAGCGGGGCTGGCTCAGGCGACTCGCACTCCCCCGCTGAGCCTCCTCAGACTTCTCGCGGTTCTCGCGGTTCTCGCGGTTCTCAGGCTTCTCAGGCTTCTCAACCTTCTCTTCCATCTCTTCCATCTCTTCCATCGGCACTTTTTGCGAATCTTCTGTGCCCAGGCCTCGGAACATGGCGCCTCGGCCGCAAACTGCGTGGATTTATCCTGATGGCCGTCCTTCTACTCGTTGTCCTGCTCTGGGCGCAGGAAGCTCTGCCTCTCATTCAGAAGGTCGTCAACCAGGCCATGAAAGGGCATATCAGCACTACGGGCTCTGAAATATCCGAGCAGATGGAAAATATCATCTGGTACAAAGCAGCCTTCGTTTTATTCATCTATTCGTTCATAGATGTGATCCTCGTCTACAAAGGCTACTGAAAGATCCGCTCCTCCGCCTCCGCGAGGGAACCGGCCTTCAAAAAAGAGGTCGCGGTTTACGGGGGAAATCATACGGGGGCTTGGGGGTATCGTGATCCCATAGGAAATTTCGTAAGAGTTTAGCGGTATGAAAGAAGAAAGGCGAAAAATCAGAGGAAACGAAAAAGCAGAAAAAAGGAAAGGATTTTTTTGCCGCAGATAAACGCGGATTAACGCAGATCTGGAGTGGAAGGAAAAAAATTAAGAGTTTCCCTGTTCGGGAAAATTGAAGAAAAGGTGAATGGGAGAAAATGGAGATATGGGTGAAAATAAATTTAGG
>MNYA01000374.1 GCA_001872985.1 bacterium CG2_30_54_10
GGTTTGGTTTGGTTTGTTTTGGGTTGGGTTGGATTGTTTTGGGTTGGGTTGGGTTGGCTTGGGTTGGGTTGGGTTGGCGTGCCGGATTCCCTTGTGGTATGCTTTAGACTATGGTGAAAGGAAAGGCCCCAGAGAGGAGAGCGTTTACCCTCCCGGAAGTCCTCATTACCCTCATCCTGATTTCTATTCTCTTTTTACTTGGAACCGTTTTTTCCAGCGGGCTTCGGCATTCCCGCAAGCAGCGAACCTACGAAACCGCCATCGGACTCGCCCAACAAGCCGTCGAAGTTCTAAGGGCAGCTCCGTTCGTTACGATCGACGATGAGGACGCTCCCGGCAGAAGTGTCGAGGAAGATCTCGACACCTCAAATGGCGAAAATGACCTTCTCGAACCTGTTTTCATTTCCAACAACATCAAGTATGAAAGAAAAGTCGAGGTCGTGAACGTTCCTCCCGCGAATAATGTGAAGGGCGCAACTCCGGTCGGTTTGAAGGCTGTCCGGGTGACCGTGAAGTGGAAAGGCACTGAAGATGAACACGCCGAGCCGTATATCATCACGACAACCATCGCGAATCTGAACTGAAATGTTTCATAAGCACTTTTCACTACCATGGAACCGACGAAACGATCGCCGGCCGGGAATGACCATTCCCGAGGTTTTGATCGTTCTCGTGCTAATGTGCATCATCGTTTTCGCCGCCTACAAGGTTTTCTTTTCCCAAGCAAAAATGGTACAGCAATCGATCGAGTTCATGCAGGTCAACGACAGTTTCCGCAAAATCACCATGTTCCTCGGAAACGATATCAGGGAAGCAACCCAGATCGTCCTGCCGCTTCCGATAAAAGCCGAGGACGCTGAAAAGCAAGTCACCGTGCCGGGGGTCACCCTCCAACTTCTTAAACAAGAACTTGATCCCACTCTCAAACCATCAGGTTCCATGGGCCAGATCGGGGTTTTACGCGAGATCATCTACGAACTCGAAAACAACCCCAACCCTATGGCCAAGACTATTCCTCGCTACAGACTGATCCGAACCGAGGTCATCACCGACAGATCGGGCGAAAAGCAAAAGCAACGCCACGAGATCGTTGATAACGTTCGTGATTTCGTGGTCTTCCGGACAATCAGAAAGCCGATGAAGCCCCGAAATATCGACGGAATTGGAGACAAGCTCCTCGAACTCATTCCGGCAAACGAAACCGGCCATGGAAACAGCCTGATCCATCTTCGGGTCACCCTCGAACGAACCCGCACCAAGAACACGGGCGATGTTTACCAGATCTCGATGGCAACCTCATTTTACAAACGTGGGAAGGAGGTGTTCCTGCACCCATGATCGTTAGCCGCATTTCCAAAAGAGGTTTCGGGTATATTATCGTCATCACCTTCGCCGCCATACTTGGGTTGTTCCTCGTTATTATGGGCAAGCTCCGCAAGGGGCAGTCCACGCTTCTTTCAAAAAGCGCCAAAGATTTTGTCGCCACCACGGTTGCCGAGGCCGGCCTGAACTGCCTTCTGGGTGAGCTTAGATACGACCCCTCCTACCGGACTCATTGGTATTACAAACCCGGCAATGAAAATCAATGGGCGAGTCCCCAGGCAAGTCGGGACACGAATCTCGGCGGCGCCCTCGACCTTGAGGTGGCGGGTGTCAAAAAGGGAATCTACTCCGGCAATACATCGCTTGGGGAGTTCAAACTCAAGGCGGCCCCCTTCTACGGAGCCAAGGAAAACTCCGACACGGTTGGCCTCGTCGAGAAGGAGATGTACTACTACATTGAGGTTGTGTCTCTGGTTGGTGATGGGAAGGCTGACACATCCTCGTTTCGCAAGATCAAAGCCCTCCTGGAACGTCGCAGCCCGATCACCGAAAACCTGCTGTTCGACGGGGAAATGCTCGATCTCGGCCTAGGGCCTTTCATCGGCGCACCGAACTCTCTTCGCCAGGGACGCCTTTACGGGTATCAGTACATCACGCTTAACACCCTCGGCGGCTCCGATCAGGGCTCCGAACTTTTCGAGATGCAAAAGATCGAAACTCCCGGAATGATTAGAGCCCTCAAAGACACTCATATCGAATTCGCCGACAAAAAATCGGTTGTGCTAAGCCCCAACAACGATTCTACAAATGACAAGAAGTTCAATCCCCATGACGGGTTCCTCCTCGATGGTGCCCGGGGAGCTCATCCGATCAGGATGACCCACCTTCCCAAAGAACGCCTCCTCGACAAGGCGCTCCACCCGAGAAAATACGGCGGACTCGTAATTGAAAAGAATACTTTCCCGATCAGCATCTTCAAGAATCCGTACGATTCCAAAGCCGAATATGTCGATCTCGACTTCGGGGAATACAGGGTAAGCCTGTCTCCATCTGAAAGTGAAGGCGGCGGAGGCTCCGGCGAAACCGATCCCGATGATGACTCCGCATCACCCTACAACGGCGATGACCCCGCTCCCATAGCAAAACTTCACGGGAAGTCCGTTCTGATCTACTCGAAAATGCCACTCCGGATCTGGGGCTGCCCCGATCGAAATATCACGATTTTCAGCGAAGACGACATCGTGATCGCCGGCGATTTCAACCAGAATCCCGATACCCCCCAAGATTATCCCGACGGAACTTTCCAAAATTACCAGACCAAGCTCCACAACGGAAAAGGCGGAAACAAGGTGGGCGCCCTTCTTATGTGCGATGGGCGCGTTTTAATCGACGTGTCCCGCCCATCACTTTTCCTCGCGAATGAAATGAAGCCCTACTTCTCTTTCGCCCTCGGAATGACCCTCCACCCGGCAAGCCCCGAACTCGAAAAAGATATGCGGGAAGCCTTCTGCCCTGTCGATCCCACCAAACGCAAGCCGATCCTCGGACTTGGCGTCCCGGGCCCCGATGGCGTGCAGGTCGCGCTCTACGGAACCCTCGCATGGCTGTTTAACAACCATCATACCGAATCCGGCCCCGGATACGACGCTAACATGGCCGACCTCATTGACTTTTTCACCCCCGGAGCTTCCGCCCCGGGGCCTTCCACCCTGCGATTCGGAATCGACGATGTCCAGACGCGCGGGCAGATCGTTGAGGAGGTAAAACGTGCCTGCCGTGACGGCGGCGACCTGACACCCAAAGACCTCGACCAGATCTATTCCATGGCCTGGAAACAAGCGGTGAAAGAGGAAGCCCAGAATCCCAAGGCCGGGTGCGGGCCTATGGCGCTCGTTTCCGGTTTGTTCGATGAGGCGAAGAAAGACCTCAAAGATGGCATATTCATGCCCGAGATCACCATAAACGCTGCCATTGTCAGCTCCACGCGCCGAGCCTCCACCTTTCGAATCGGAAACGTCGGCCCCAAAGTCCTCGACGAGATCGGCAATGCTCCGGGGGCCGAAGATCAAGGTATTTTCCAGTATCTCACCGAACCCAAATTCATCATTCAGCGTGTCTACGGTTCAGAGATCCGGCTTTCAAGCCACGAACCCACCTATTTCGTCTCGGGAAAATACTCGGGAACCGCATTGCTGAGGCGCCGGATCTGGGACCCGAAAATCCTGACGAATCCGACTTTCAAGCCGCCCGAGATCCCTTTCTGCTACAACCTTCTGACTTTTTCTGAGGAGACTATCAGCAAGGCCGAATACGCGAAGTTCTGACCGAGGAAACACCGCCCCTTCCCCGAACTCATCTTTGGTAACTTCTCGAAAAGAGGAGGCACGCGCTCCGTATCATCTCAATAATCCGGGGGAGGCATGAGAGCGCACCGGAGGGCGCAAAGCGCCCGACC
>MNYA01000368.1 GCA_001872985.1 bacterium CG2_30_54_10
AGAATCAATTCGATCTGAATATCTTTTGAATGTAGGAGGTTACTTGTGATTTTGAGGCGTGGGTTGGGTTATCTGGTTCTTCTCATGGTGGTTACCGTGGCCCTTTCGGGTTGCACAGGCGGGACGCCACCGACGCCGCCGACCAACACCGATCCTTATTACAATCCTCCGACCAACACGGATCCCTACAATAATCCCCCGACCAACACGGATCCTTACAATAATCCCCCGACCAACACCGACCCTTATAACAATTCAAGTAAGATTAACATCAATACCGCCGATCATGCCGAGCTCGACACCCTTCCAGGGATTGGGCCTGTTTTGGCGGATGAGATAATCAACTACCGTTTTTTCTATGGCCCCTTCCAAACGCCCCACGATATCGTGAACGTTCGCGGAATTGGCGAGGCCAAGTATGCAGCGATCGCAAACATGATCACCACCTACGGAGGCGGCTCCTCATACTACCACTCCCCTACCCCGCCGACCGACCCCTACGCAGGCGGCGGAACCTCCGGCAAGCTCAACATCAACATCGCAACTCAGGCAGAGCTTGAGACTCTCCCAGGAATCGGGCCCGCAAAAGCCAGAGCGATCATCGATTATCGGACGCGCTACGGCAAGTTCCAGCGCAAGGAAGATGTCAAACTGGTATCGGGAATCGCCGATGCAACGTTCGCTAAAATCGAGCCCTATATTGTCGCAAAAGGTGGAGCGGTCACCAACAGTGAACTCGATCTGGCGTATCGCAACTACACTAAAGCCTACCAGAGATTTTCGAGCATGCAGAACGATCCCTATTCTTCCTATTCTGAGCAGCGGCGTGCTTACGATGAATATCTCTCCGCGAAGAAGGAATACGACAGACTCGCCGCCAAATACAGCAACTAACCTTTCTCAAAAACCCGAGGGGCTTGACGTCCCTCGGGTTTTTTTTCTTCCCATCTGCTATCAAATTCTGGTATCAATGGAAAGTTAGTTTCCTAAGGAGGAACCACGATGAAATTGTCTCCTTTTCGAAGAAATGGGAATAAATCGTTTTTTTCCATGAAATCAGATTTCACACATTCGCCCGGTATGATAAACAATGTCTCCACAGAACCATTGAAATGCCTCGAATTATGGAGCAGACGCCGGAAATTCACTTTTAATTACAGGCTTGGATTCGCTATCATCATGTTTCTTGGAGCGCTTTCCATTCTTATGCTTCCAGGGTCGGCCGGCGCGCAAGGATGGCCCTGCGCGATGAAAGATCCCTATCGATGCGGGTTTTCCCCTGTTTCGACGAAAGTCCCGATGGTCAAACAGTATTCAGTCGTGGTTGGGCCCGTCATTGCCGCTCCGGTTGGCGGGGGCGCGACCCTCTACATCGGGAACCTTAGCGGAAAGGTCAGCGCCATAGACCTACCCACTGGAAAAGAGAAATGGGCATTCAACGCGACTGCTCCCATCGCGGTTTCTCCATGCGTCGGCTCCGGAACCCTCCTGGTGGGCTGCCAGTCCGGAGACCTCTATGCACTGGCGATAGACGATGGCCATTCGCGCTGGGAATTCAAAGCCCAGGCGCCGATTCATTCCGCCCCCGCCTTCGCGGACGGTAGATTTTATTTCGGATCTTTCGACCGTGGATTTTACGGTTTGGATGCTTTCACCGGCCTGAGAAAGGTCGAACTCGATCTTGGAAGCCCGGTGTTCGGCCCTGTCGCCATCGAGCGCACCGATGTTTTCGCCAATACCGCAAGCAGTACCATCATCGCGATCGATCTTCGAACGAACAAGATCGCCTGGAGTGTTGCAAAATCCCGCGGTGGAATGGGCGGCCCCACACTTCACGAATCAACGGTGATCGTCGGAACCGAGCAGGGAACCGTAGAGGCATTTAATACGGCAACCGGCAAGCCTGTTTGGTCGTTCCAGGCCGGAGAGGCGGTCAGGAGCACTCCATCCGTCGCGGGTAAGCAGGTCGTGATTACAACCGTCGGGGGGAAGGTCATCGCGTTGGATCTCGAAAAGGGCGCCAAAAAGTGGGAAGCATCGGCCGGTTCCGACATCAAAGGAAGTGCCTGTCTGAGCGCAACCCACGTGTTCGTCGGAACCCGAGCGGGGAAGCTGCTTGCTTTCGAACTTGCCTCGGGGAAACCCGCCTGGGAAGAAAACATCGGAGAAGCGATCGAGGCGATGCCGATTCTGATCGGCAATACCCTCATCATCTGCACCACCAAAGGGAACCTGATTGCCTACAAGTAAATCACCCGACAGAGAATCCGAAGAGTTTCCATGTTAGTTATCTGGCAGACACCGTTTGGCCCATCAAAAGGTACCGGCTTGATAACTGGCGGAAATCACGAAAGCAAAGAGGGGGATGAAAGGTGTCCCCCTCTTTTTATAAAGTTACATCAAAAATAACACTGGAGAAACGAAGAATGGGAAAACTTGTCGGAAACGTTCTCATCGCCCAGGGCGGTGGTCCAACGGCGGTCATCAATCAGAGCCTTGTCGGCGCGGTTCTCGAGGCGCGCAAATTTTCAGAGGTCGAGCGCGTTTACGGCGCCCTGCACGGAGTTCGTGGAATTCTTGAAGAGGATTTCATCGATCTGACGCAGGCAACCACCCATAATCTCGAGCGGGTTGGTTGCACACCAAGCGCGGCGCTTCTTTCCACCCGCGACAAGCCAGATGCCGAATACTGCAAAAAGATTTTCAAAATCTGCATGAAGCACAACATCCGGTATTTCTTTTACAACGGAGGAAATGACTCTGCCGACGCCGTCCGGATCGTGAACGACAACGCCCGTGAAGCGGGTTACGAGCTACGATGCATCCACATTCCAAAGACCATCGACAACGATCTGCGGATAACCGATCACTGCCCCGGGTACGGTTCCGCCGCCCGTTTCGTCGGGCTGGCTTTCGCGGGCATCAACCTCGACAACCGCGCCCTTCCGGGGGTTTACATCGGTGTCGTTATGGGCCGACACGCGGGTTTTTTGACCGCGGCCGCCGCCTTCGCCCGAAAATATGAGGATGACGGTCCGCATCTGATCTATCTTCCGGAGCGAACCTTCAGGCAGGAGCAGTTCATCAAGGATGTCGACGAGATATACAAGAAATACGGCCGCTGCATAATCGCGGTATCGGAAGGCATCATCGGTGACGATGGAAAACCCATCATTACCCAACTGACCGGCGATATTGAGAAAGACGCGCATGGCAATGTTCAGCTTTCCGGGAGTGGCGCCCTCGGAGACCTTCTCGCAGACCTTATCAGAAAAGAACTCAAGATCAAACGGGTCCGCGCCGACACGTTCGGATATCTCCAACGCAGCTTTGTAGGCATTGTTTCGGAGGTTGACCAGCAGGAAGCCCGTGAGGTCGGGGAAAAGGCGGCCCAATTCGCTCTCTGGAATAACGTTGATGGCTCCGTGGCTATCCGTCGGACCGGTGATTACTCGGTTGATTATTTTCTAACGCCGCTTGAATCGGTTGCAAGGGTGACCAAGCACATGCCGGACAACTTCATCACCCCATTCTCGACTGACGTAACCGTTGACTTTTTGAATTACGCCCGTCCATTGTTGGGCGCCATGCCCGATTACCAACGCCTTATTGCCCCGGCAGTCGACAAGAAGGTCACCCCGCCAAAAAACTCCGGGGACTGAAGGTGAAATTCAGGGTAACTTCTCGGAATGGGCTGGTGAAATTCAGGACTAGCGTGCGCGGAGAGCTTCGAGTAGGTAAGCCAGGT
>MNYA01000326.1 GCA_001872985.1 bacterium CG2_30_54_10
GTTTCAGCGCCCGGCTCGGCGGCCCACATCGTGGTTGATCCGAGAAAACAAAAAAAACAAAAAAAACAAAAAAGAAAAACGAAAAAACTCCCGCGGATCGTCATTGCTCTCCTCCTCGTGGTACCATGGTCTCAGTTTTTCTTCGGCTGAACGAACGAACTTAGAGGCTCCAAACTTTTCGGATAGAATTGGCAAACGACGGCCAACCTGGACCCGGCTTTCTTAGCTCGGTCTTCTTCCTTGACGAAATCAGCGTTGACCTGAAGAACGAAATTCAGGTAGCGGAAATCCTTCCAACTATTCGATGGCTCGAAAAACGCCATAATGACCTGACCCGATCCGTGGAAATCATATTTTTCATTTCCATCGTCGTCAAGGTTTCCGCCCGGCTCTTTCACTATTCGGTACAGCGCTTTCTTTTCAGGATCGAATTGGTATTTTATCACACAATTTTTGCCGTCGGCAAATGCCTTGAATGTCAGGGTCTTCGCATTGCAGTATTTCGTTTCATCGGGCTCGAGTACCAAGCTTCGCAAACCACGGACATCGTTTTGAAGCCGATCCGTGATGCTGTCGAGGAGAACCTGGGTGTTCAGCATGCCGCTTCCCTTTTGAAACGTTCGTCCAGTCCTTCCCATGATCATCATCGCGCTTCCAAGTATCGCGCTCGAAATAGCGGCAACTACCGTAATCTCCATCAACGACACTGCCCGACGGCCGGAATATCCGAACACTGATCGGCTCATTGGTTCTCGTTGTATTTCACGCATTCGAGGATCATTCCCTGACGCGATCTTTCATCGCCCTCTTCGATCCGCCAGGTCACCATGACGCTGATCAGGAACATCTTTTCGGGATTCGAATCGGGAGGGTCAGTTTCAAGGGAAACCTTGTATTCGAAGAAACGGAAGGATTTCTCCAGATCGTCTTGTAGAACTTTCAAACCCTCAGCCAGAGGCTGGCTCTCAAGTAGCTTCGTCAGGCTCTCATCATCCATGGCCTTGATTGCCTGCCCGGTCGCCAGCTTTTTCCCTTCCACGAAGGATTCCTGGAATGGGAGGGAAAGCAAGCGGTCCAGTATGCTGGAGGCTAACTTGCCTGCCATGAGGTGTTTGCCGGTGATGTACGTACTGCGGGTTGTGGTTGAGGTGAAATTGAGAATGGGAAGAATGGCAAAGGAGAAAACGACCAGACCGACCAAAAGCTCGATCATGGTCATTCCCGGTCTGGATGACCGTTTGCAATCAATGCAAATACTCATTCTGGTCGTCCGCAGTATCCATTGTGAACTTGTATGCATCAAGCTTCGGATAGACTTGTACCATTGTCGAGGGGTCCGGATCAGCCATCTTGGGAGCGTAGAGGAAGATCGGATCCTGACCGGATTTTCCGAATTCTTTCACCCGGTTTGCCATGTTAGGAGTATCAACCGCGATTCCGCCGCCGAAAACAATCTTTTTGGGATCAAGCCAGGAAATCTGGTCGCGGACGGAATTTCCCGGATCGATCGCAACCAGTTGAACGCCCAGTTGTTTGTCTCCTCTCATGCGGATACAACCCTTGCGACTTACGAAGGTAAGGAACTGGGGCTGCTCGAGTTTCTCAAGAGTATCAACGACTTTCTCGATGGGGACTGTCCCCTTGAAATCAAGTCCGCGCGTGATGTTACCGAGGGTGATGTCCTTCTCGACGATCACGATACCGCCATGAATGTCGGTGGTGGTGATGTCATCCAAGGTGAGCCCGGGATCATCCTCCGTTCCACGGATATACACGACCCCGTCAACCCAGAATTTCCCTTCTTTTACGCGAGCGAATTCCTTGAAGGACTTCTGATCCGGGAATACCTGTGAAACCCGTGACTGTAGAGTGCCGGATGCCGCTCCAAGCGGCATATTAGGGTTGAACCGAAGCCAGTCCTTCGCAAAATCGCTGAACTTCCCTCGCATTGTGAGGCCATCGAGAGGCTTGAATTTACTTGCATCGAGGATGGTCTTGCTGAAGGTTCCGGGCGGACAGTACACATTATAGGGCATGTTGGCCTCTGAGAGAACGTCACGATCGGCTCCTCCGGACACTACCCGCGACATGAACCATGTGTATTTCTGAGCTGGGTCGGGAGGTTCGAAGGTAACAGTGTCGAAACCCTGGTATTTTGGGCATGGGGGCGGGCGATGATCGGGACTGGAATTGTAGACCAGAATCTGGCCGCCACCCTGAGCGGAGGGAAACTCGAAAAAGGTGAGCAGGAAGAATCGGGAAAACACCTTTCCAAAAACCTCACGCGCGAAACCGACGTTCGAATCTGAATCGGGAATGTCAGGCTCCGTGTTAAGTCCGTAGAGCTTGAGGGAGCTGGAAAGCGCCAGCGAAAGAGACGGCTTCGTCTCGGTAAGCCGCTGAAATGAAGGGTCGGAGCCCCAGATGCTCTCGAGTGTCCGGACAGTGTTGGAAAAGATGCCGTTGTCGGGGTCGTACAACTCATGGGAAAATCCGAGAACACCCATCTTTGCCAGGAAACCCTTGTTTTTGAGCGGAATGTCCATTCCACGGAGGTGGATGAACTTCATGTCCCGATCCATGAAAATGGGATTGTTGGCAAACATGGTACCGACCTTGTTGGCTTTGAACCAAGTCGGCCAAACCTGCCATAGTTCGCTTACATAACTTTGCCGGAAGGTACGCTCCCCGGCAAGGTTAAGGTAGATCGGCTCATCGTCGGCGCCCAAAAAGACACGGCCCGTCCGGTGCGGATCGAGCAAATGATTCACCGAGGGCCAGAGAACCCATGGTTGACCTTTGTAGTTGCGAAACTCGGGCTCGGGTTCCTTGGGGTGAACCCCGTCTTTTGTAAACACGATGTTCAGCATGTCCTCGCGACCGAACGGCTTCACCTGCTCGAGGTGAATCTGGTCGCAGAACAGTATAAACTCTCGCAACAGAGGGCTCAGGCGCATCACGACCGAAATTGGTATTTTTGCGGAAAGCGCGTAATAACGCCCCTGAACGGTCGCCGAGCACCTCAGATAGACCGCTCCTCGTTTTTCTATATCACCGTATTTTTCCGGGGGAACGACCGATGCAGGATAGATCATCGGTGAAATCGTCGCGAACCCTACGGTGGGCGACCAATCGGGTGTGACTTCAACGTTCAGGTCGGCTGCCCATCGCTCAGGCAGGCTCTTGAGCATCGCGGATGGTTTATAAAATTTGGGAAAGGACCGGTTCGAGGAACGGAAAAAATCGTAGAGAACGTTTCCCTTCCCTTTCTTGGACTCGTCATTCGCCTCTTGCTTTAGCTGGGAGACGACATCGCCGAGATAAGCCTCGAGAAAGTAACGGGCATAAAGATGGGCGTCACCGAACGCCACAAGATTTCCGTGACCGCGCTGACGCTGGAAAAGGGTGAAAGCGAGGAAAAGCATCACGCTCAGAAGCCCAAGCAGGATGATTACGACGGCGCCGCTTCGCGGGATTTTTCGTGGGTTCCGTGGGGTACGCATAACGGAAATTATACTCGTCCCGGATGTGGCTGTCCATCCATTGGCAATGGGTGCAGGTTCCCGGAAGAATTCATTGCGACCAGCGCTGCCTTCAGATGTCAAGGTCATGCATCCTCGACCCGATCAATGATGGTTCGCCGGTTTTCCAAGGGGTGGCAGGCCGGTCGCCCCCACATGGATTGATCCGGTCGTATGCGATCCCGGTTCCTCGCAACCTTGCCAAACATTGTCAGGCGAACTACAATGCACCCCAATGAACCCGACTTCCAATGAATCTCATGACTCTTTTGGACCCCATGAACCCCATG
>MNYA01000328.1 GCA_001872985.1 bacterium CG2_30_54_10
AAAAGAGCCACACCCATCCGAGTTGCATCCAATCCTCGTACAGGCCGATTATCCTACCTCTCGTCCGTTCCTAATTCGCCGAGCTTTTGTTTTTCTCCCGGCCTGACTGGTCGACTTGGTCATCCCGGCAGCCCGGCCAGAATGTCCGATTGTCCCGTCCGGCTGTCCTCCTGCCCAGGGTCCGAACCTCTGGGTATCCGAAAGCTCCGCCCGGCCCAAAATCTAGAGGCCAACGCTAAGCTCAGCGGCGCGGCTCCGCGCCCGTTGAAGCGCTTTGTTGTCAAAAACCCCCGCTTGAAAACGTCCGCCATGAAAAATATCTCAACCATCGAATGCGCATCCAAAGCGCTTTGTCTTTAAACTAATGAGGGCTATCCATCTGACGGCAACAATGAGGCAGCCACCCAGCATTCTTCGAGCCAGGGGCGGCAGGACTCCAGCTCGCATCCAGTGCGGGTGTCATCGTGGCAATCCTGCTGAACAGGGGCCGTCAGATGGATAGCCCTTAAACTAATTTCTCCGAAAAACCGCTATCCATTGCCAGCACATCCATCCAACCGGGAAAAATCCTATCCGTTGATAGCGGATTTTCCCCGATTGTGCAACCAGCCCAACGAGGAACCGCCCATCCCTTGATAGCACATCCAAGCATTTTTTTAACTTTTCATCTTTCGACTTTGCTACCCTTCATCCGATGCGGGTTCCCGATATCCTTCGCTGAAGGCAATATCCATTTTCTAAAACAAACTTTTGTAAAAGTCCGCCACCTCGATATCTATTCGAGCGGTCCTTATCCTTCGTCGAAAGCATTATCTACCAAATCTAAAACGAGCTTGCCATCCGACTTGGGATACCGCGAGGTCGTGAACCGGCCAGCGACGGGGGTAATAACCCGTTGTTCCGAATGGCCGTATGTGAACAGCACAAGTACGGTTCTGTGGGAAGTGCCCGGGGCAACCCGGGTTGCTTACCCGATGCTGGAAGCCACTGCCACTTTGGGCCGCCACATTGCGCAAAGGTCGCATCCCCCTGATCACGAAAATCTCCCGGCGCGGCGCTGCACACCGCGCCGGGAGATTTTCGGCTCCGGCCACGGTTTCCCGGTCATGCGACTACCTCTTGCCATGAACAGAATAAAAGAATCAAAGGATCGAAGAACCAAAGGCTCCACGTCGCCCTGCCGGCTGAGCCGGCAGGGGATGATGTTGCCCCTGCGAGTCGTCATCATCTTCGTGAGCGAACCGCCAAAACGCCGCCGTAGGTATTGCGGTAGAGCCAGACCTCTTTGCCATCGCGGATGTCGAAGGTCCAGGCAGTGGAACCATCCTTGATGTCTGGGGACCAGTACCCCGTGAATCCGAAAAAACCCGTCGGCCAAGCCTCCGGGTACAACTTCCTCAGCTCTTCCATCGTCGCCAACTGCCACCCTCCCCCACCGACCGACAGGCCCTGCACCCAATCCCTTGCTTGATCCCAAGTGTGAGAGGCTTCGTAGTATTGCTTGTTCTCCCGGCTGTCGGTGATCACGCCGTTGGCGTCTCGGGTGAAACGAGAGCTTGAATTTGCAGTGCTGGGCTTCTGATTTGGTTGGGTAATTGCTTTGGGTGATTCCTGGTTTATTGTTGCTTGGACATGCTGTTTTTGTTCTTGTTGGTTACTGGCGAGATACTCTCGATAAACGTTTTCGCGCTCGGCAGGATCCCCGCTCATAGGCACCTTCGACCAGAAATCATCATCTTTTACAGGTTTCTTCGAAATTTCATTGGGGGTCTCAACGGAATCAACCTCATGCATGGCCATTCTATCGGATTTTGCGAATTTCTTTATTTCGGTTTTGGTGGGTTTCCGCGTAAAGCCGTCACCAAATGCCGGGCTGTAGTGGACCTCTGAAGACTGGGTGCTGCCACCCGGATCGTTACAAACCATATCTTACGAGAAAAGATGTCCCGGGATTCATGAAAAGTTCATTGGGGGGATTTTCAGCATACCTGACATCTTCAACATCCTTGGCCCATTTTCGTTTTATCGATAAATCATTCAAGATGCCCTTGAATTCGATGTCGTAAGAAGGATTTACGAGGGAAAGACTTATTTTCACGGGTTCACCATTCGGGTTTGAAATTCGGTAATAATAAACGGTTTTCCCGTTTTCCTTTCGCTCAATCTTTTGGATCTGGTATGAATCCAAACCCTTTGAATTAGCACCACTTCCAGCATTCGGGCGAGAATCCCGAACCTTGACATCCGACCATGATAAGCCGGAATACGGAGAAACGTCATCGGATGCCCATACGGTCGTAATAGCCAGGGCAAATAGGATTACTAGCATTATTCTTCTTGAAAAAAACGATTTCATCTTTCTTTCCATCCTGTTTTAAAATTCCGGTTGCGTGACTATTTTCAATCTACCTGAAAAATAAAAGGTCGATAGGGAAACAAAACCTTTAACCATTTCTTGTTTCATGGAAATTGATTCGTGGAAAAATGGGTGTGAATTGGTCAATTTTGGCAATCACTGCCGTTTTAAAATTGCATAGTTATGAAATTTGAAGTCTGGGGCACTAGAATTTACCTTCCCCTCCAAATTTCCGGTAGAAGGGTTGAGCCTGAAATCCATTGTATACCAGTCATGCCAAGCGCTAGCTTTGAGAATGCCGTTTTGGTAAGAACCTTTCCATCGGTATTTGGGAACATACCCTTCCATTTGAGTCGTGGTCGCATAAATGGTTAACTCGGCCCCGTTTCGCACAATTTCAATCACCGAATTTTCTTCTATCAGACCTACTCCACTGCCATTCAACGTGTATATCCAATTTCCAACGATTGGATCCCTTGGAGGTGGAGAGGGCTCAGCTTTTCGCATTTGTGACCTTTCGGCCTCTCCATTTGGCTGTATTTCCGCCTTTCGCTTTTCTTCGGCTTCGATTTTTGCTTTCATTTCCACCATGCTTTTGATTTGCGGTTGACTGATGGTTGGAATTGAAAAGAACGCTTCAAGTTCTTTTTTTGCATCTGGAATATTTCCCAGCGAATACAAGGCATTCACCTTCAAACATTGAATTCTGGGATTCGTTTCACCAAGGGATTCGACCGCCCAATTCAATTGAGTCAAGCATTCGTAATATTGTCCTTTTTCAAAAACAGCTTCAGCAATCAAATAGGATTTTTTTGCCGAAGTTGCTTTAGTACCGAACTGGGGTGCCTTGTTCCCCGATGAATTGGAAATGGTTTCTTGGGTTGCACCACCCGGCCGCACCGCAATAGCCCAAATGCCA
The DNA here is from genome assembly GCA_001872985.1 of bacterium CG2_30_54_10. Lineage (GTDB taxonomy): Bacteria > Muiribacteriota > Ozemobacteria > Ozemobacterales > Ozemobacteraceae > CG2-30-54-10. Next base: position 3,276 of record MNYA01000328.1, read on the forward strand.
TAAGCCCGGCCGGTGCGGGAGCACTCCTGGTCGATTCCAGTGCCGAAAAAGAAGAACCACGCTCTCATGGAATCCTTTGATTCTGCCCAAGCATAGTTACTCGAAATTGGGGATTTATGTCCAACTTTTATGTACAGTTCTTTTAACTCAGCTTTCATCGGAGTTTGCCAGCCACCACCAAGGCTGTTGATCCAAGTCTGGGTCTCGTTCCAGTCGAGCTTTTCTCGGCCAACCCGCCATTCTTTGCCGCAGGCTTGAAAGATCTCGTCTGCAAAAGTTACTTCGCAAAATGGCAAAAAAAGCGCCACCACGATAATCAGATAACGTTTAGACATTATTCCTCCCTTATCCATTTTTTTGGGTTTCCCTTGATTACTATTTTGAACGGCCCTTATCCACCCGCCGAAGCCACCATCCCTGCTTTAAAACTAACCTCAAAAAAACTCCGCTACCCATCGGCCCCTGCGAGTCACCGTTAGCCATTGCCGG
>MNYA01000235.1 GCA_001872985.1 bacterium CG2_30_54_10
GGTATGAGTTTAGTAGTTTGGGGAAATTGAAGAAAAGGTAAGTGTTTGGCCTTCTGAAGCGAATGCCTCGAAACCTTGCTCCAACAGACACCTTGGAAGATTTTCATGATGGCAATCGATGACTGAGCAAAACATTGATCTGATCGACATTTTAGGCAGTTTAACTTCAGACCGCCAAACTCATTCCAATTCTCAAGTTTTTTTCCCGGAGTCTCCGTTTCTCTGTGGCATCTATCTTTGCGGTGTCTGGGTTTGCGATTCTTGGCCTCCCCAGCCAAGAACCTCAAACGCCTCGACCTCACCCTTTCGGCCCTTGACCTGCATCGCCCCTCGGGCTTCCACACGGAACACACCATCGGGAAGCCGTTGTTTTATCCAACTGGCGATAAGGACCTCCCCAGATCTTGCCGACGACTCGAGGCGGGCGGCGACGTTCACCGTATCGCCGAGTAGCGTGTACTCCTGGTGAACCTCGGAGCCCACGTTCCCGACGACGACTTCCCCGCCGTTGATCCCGATCCCGATCTCCTTGATCGGAAAGTCGCCGGCCGCCTGCCCTTGAGCTTTGAGTTTCACGAGCGACTGCCTTATCGCCAGGGCAGCGCGAACCGCTTGTTCGGCCTCGTTTCCCTGCGCGATCGGAACACCGAAAAAGGCCATCAGACCGTCCCCGATGTATTTGTCAAGAACCCCGCCGTGATCGAAGATAATCTGGGTAACGACAGTGAAATAGGTATTGAGGAATGTAATAACCTCTTCGGGTTTGCGCTCCTCGCATATCCGTGTGAACCCCCGAACATCGGCGAAAAGCACTACCGCCTGCCTTCTTGCGCCGCCAAGCGCGATCGCCTCCGGGTGCTCCAGAAGCTGATTCAACAGGTTCGGCGAAACGTACCGATGAAACAATCGGGCGATCGTGGTCTTCTCCCCTCGAAGATAGAACGTATCCATGGCAGTTGCGCATACCCAGCCAATGGAAAGGGCCGCCCACAGATCGAATGGATTGATGAACATTCCGTACATCGTGAAAAGCGACAGAACGAGTGGAACAACCCCTATCGCAGCCGGGATGACCCAAAAGATTGCCCGCTCGGGCTTGCGCCAACCGGAAAAAACCGCGATGGCCGCAGTCAGGCCCACAATCGTCAACCACCATGTCGGACCGGCCCATTCGTAGGGAATTCCGCCGGTGAACAGGCTGTGAAGCACCTGAGCGTGCAGCTCCACTCCCGGTAAATCACCTTTTGGCGAGAATGGTGTGTGAAAGCTGTCGCGAAACTCTTCAGCGACACCGCCCACCAGGATGATCTTGTCCCGAATTTTATCGACGGGGAAATCCGGCTCGAGAACATCGCAGACCGAAACCGATGCGATGGTTCCAGGCCCACCCACAAATCCGATCAGCGATCGGCCTAGGTAATCGAGCGGAAGATTTAATGGGGAAACGCCCTTCACCCGCGGAAGAAGGAGAAAACTTCTATGGTATTCCACCTCGGACGGAACCCGCTCGCATGCCGCCAGAAACAGCGCCAAAGAGAGGGAAACGTGAGTCGGAAGATCATCGGGAGAATAAAGTCGGGTGCGTCTGATGAAATGGTCGCCGTCGAGGGGCTGGTCGACAAACCCTTCCGCAAAAGCCTTTCCGTGAAAGAAAGCCCGCCCTTCGACCCAAACCTTTGAGAATACCTCATCGTTCATCAGGAAGCAGTTCGTGACGACCCGCCCCGATCTGATGACTGCCTCAAGGATGGCTCTGTCTTCCGCGGGGTCGCCAGAATTGTCGAATGTGATATCGAATCCAATGAACCTTGCGCCCAACTCAGTCAAACGGTCGATCAGTCTGGCGTAGACTTCACGGCTCAGACGGAGTTTATCGCCCCGCAATTTGCGCAAAGTCCTATTGTCGACTGCGGCGACCACGACCTGACTATCAAGGCGGGCTGATGAGCCCATGGCGGCCTTGATCGGACCGTTGATTCGCCAAAGCCAGTCGAGCGACCAGGAGTTGAGAATACCGCCCCAGGAGATTATCAGAATAACAACCATCGAAACAGCTCCGATGAATCCCATCATCAGAAGCTGGCGGAGCGAACGTCTCATTCAATCATCTCAATCCTGCCTTTGGCGTGTGCCCGCGGATCATTTGAGCTTTCGTTCGAGTTCGAACATTGAGTCCTTGATATCCATGACCTGCTGAATGAGGCCGGTAAAGCCCGTGGATCCACCGAAATATGCTTCCAGGCTGTCCAGGGAACGACAGATTCCTGCTTCTTGTACAAGATAGTCCACAAAAACCGGTTGGAGGCCCCTGAATGAATCGTTGAAGGCACTGATTCTGTTTTGAAGCTGGGTGAGCGAGTCTCCGAGGTCTCCGGAGCCCTTGAGAATGATAACCCCGATCTTTTCGATGTCGAGGATCCGCCGGATGGTCAGGGTGACCTTTCTCTCAGGGTAATCAGCCTTGTAAGGATTTTCCTGAAGTTTTAAATACTCATCTTCGGCAGCGGCAAAACTGTTCTGGATTTCCTCAATGTTCAAATTCACAGACCAGCACCTGCCTCGAAGATTGTTACGAGCTTGGAAAATTTTGGGTCCAAGGGTGGACTCACTCAGCGGGGCTTCCAGCAGGAACTGGACCGAAGAGCGGATCCTGGCAGCGGTTCCGAACAACTCGGCCGCTTTCTGCTCGTAGAGCTGCCCGATGCGCTCCTGGTATAACGCGGCTCTTTTCTTGTCATCACTGGCTGAGGCGAGGCATTGGTCACGTTTGGTCCGCGCGTCCTGAAGGTAATTTCCATAGGTGAGCCCGATCTTGCGGGCAAACAAGGAGAAATATAAAACATCTCCGACTGCCTTGACCACCTTGGGGTCTCCACCGTCATTGTAGGACATGAAAGAAGAAAATGTAGGCGGTGTTGGGACGCTTCCCGAAGCCAGCCACCACCACAAACCCCAAGCCGCATCGGCCTCCTTATAGGGCTCCAGTTGCGGGGAACTCAGGTTCTCGAAGGTGAGTTTGCTGACCCCATGAAGGTACTGCGAGACCGAGTATTTTTGGTTCCCGCTGACATCGTTCCAGAACACCGTGACGATCACCTCGATCAGGTCGCGGAAGGGCTGTCCGGTAACCGGGTCAGCAGGGACATCCAAGCGGCACTCGACCTGAATCTTGAAATCTTTTAACTGGCGGTATGCGGCTTCATACCGGGAATCGATCGCCCTGTCTTCAGCCGGATCGAGATAACTGAAGTTGATGGTGTTTTCGAGGAGGTCGAAATAGGCGCTCTTGCCGTCAACGACCTGATCGACTTCACCGGAGGCAGAAGCGACGAGTTGGTCGAAAAAATGTGGATTTTCCTGAACGCGGGTGTTGATGTCCTCGAGGACTTTCTGACAGATGAACATCGCGGTGAAATGCTCGGAACTGAAGTTCTCCCCGCGAATGCCGCTTTGCCGGAAAACCTGGATAATCCCAAACGCGAAAACCGCGAGAATCGAAAGCGCTACGATCGTTTCAAGAAGGGAAACGCCGACTTTTCGCCCTCCAGGGCTGCGCTGCCATGGGTCAGGATTATGCCTCGGCAGAGGGAATTTGGGGTCATCAATCCCTGCTTTTCTTCTTTTTGCCGTCTTTTTTTTTATTTCTTCTATTTTCATCACCGAAGTCAGAAAAGTCACCTCAGTCGGAATCATCATCATCATCATCGCCATGGTTCTGGTCATGGTCATGCTCACGGTCATGGTCATGCTCATTCCCCATCCGGGTTTCTTCGCCTCCGAAGTCGTCGTTGATCTTGGTGAGCGTTTGGG
>MNYA01000233.1 GCA_001872985.1 bacterium CG2_30_54_10
GCAAACAAGCGAAGTAACTTCTCAAAAAAGGGGGGCACGCGCCCCCCTTCGCCTCGCGAAGTGAATTCGCGAGGCTCATCCCCCGCGGTCGGGCGCTTTGCGCCCTCCGGTCTGCCTTCACTCTTCCCCCGACTTATTGAGATGATACCAAGCGAAGTTACCTACACGTCATTGCCTGCTCAAAAACAGAGTCTGTTTCCCTGGCGGGGAGCTGATCCGACGGCTTGCAGTTTTTTTTCGGGATTTCCGTAGGAAGAACCCTTTCAAGGAATGCGGTTTCTGGTATACTAGTACCCTTCGAGGGAAGCGTCTCGTCCTTCAGCTCCGATTGGGTTCCGGTTGGATTCCGGTAGTTTTCCGCCCTTCATCAAGGATTAACGGATATGCGCTTGATTATCAGGGACAACGCAGGGAAGATCCTGCACACGGGTCCGATCGCCCCGAGCAATCAGGGATTAAAAATCGGAAGCGGTGAAGCCTGTGATGTCCGATTGAAGCGGATCGGCATTTCCAAGGAACATGTTCTCCTTCAGATGAACGCCGCGGGAGAGGTTTCCATGCAGGATCTGCAAAGCCCTTTCGGAACGTTCATTGATGGAAAGAAGCTTCCAGGCGGTTTCGTCGCGGTACTTCGGCCCGGTTCGCAGGTCAAACTTGCCGATGCCGTTACCTTCGAACTGGAATCGGACCCCGATGAAAAAGCCGGTTCGGGGCCGGTTTCCTTGGGGGAATTCGATTCGAGCATTTTTCCCTTTTTCCTTACCCGAAACGAGCAGTTCGTCGGCAAGGCGTTCCAAGAGGCTTCAGCCGGTTTTCCTGAACGGTGTCGGGGTCAGCTTTCAGAGCTGCAGGCGAAGGTAACCGAGAAAGTCCGTGAGGTCTCGGCGATCCTCGAAGTCTCTTTCGCGCTGAACTCGATCTTCAGCTTCCAGCGGCTGCTTGAATTCTCCATTGAGATGGCCCTTCGAGTAACCAGCGCCCAGCGCGGGTTCATCATGCTCCACAACGAAGAGCTCGACCGTCTCGAAACCGTGGTGGTGCGCGGCATGGCCCCCAGGGAAGTCGAGAAAGACATGCTCTCGACTTCGGATATCGTTTCCCGGTGCTTCAGAACCGGTCAGCCGTTCGTGGGTAACGGCGACGAACTGGCAGGAGCCCTTGGGGGTTCCGTTGGGCCGAGCGAGCGCGGAATACATGCAGTTGCCGTGACTCCTCTCAGAATCGAAAACTCCACGATCGGTATCCTATACCTCGACTCAAAAGCGGAGGGAGCCGCGTTCGAGCCTGCACTCCTCGAAACCTTGCGTTTTTTCGCCGCCCAGGCGTCGCTTGTCATCCATCGTGCAAGGCTTTTCCATCTCGCGACGACAGACGGTCTGACCGGAATGTCCAACCAGAAAAATTTTCATCAGCGCCTTCTCGAGGAATTCTGCCGCTCGATTCGCCACAAAAAGCCGTTATCTCTGGTTTACCTCGATCTTGACCGGTTCAAGGCGATAAATGATGCCTACGGCGAACACACGGGAGACCAGGTTCTGAAAAAGTTGGGACGGAATTTCCGATCCGGAATGCGCGTCCATGATCTGGTAGCAAGATTCGGCGGTGATGAATTCGTTTTGTTACTACCTGAAACGCCGATCGATGGCGCCAGCACCGCTGCGGAGAAGCTCCGGGTTATGATCGAGACTTCATCCTTCAGAATCGGGAAAAAGGTTATCCGGGTTACCGCAAGCATCGGCGTCGCCTGTTCCACCGCTAACATGACCAAACCTATTGAGCTTGTACAAGCTGCCGAGAAGGCCTTGTCCAGGGCGCAAAAGCGTGGCGGTAACCGCGTGGTGACTTTATCCTCCCGGAAGAGGAATGAAATCGTGCGGACAACACGAGACCGCGATCCAGAAAAAGAAGGGAACTAGCTCCACGCTGCCATGAAGAAATCCCCCGATTCAAACCCACTTCCGCTCCCACCGAATGATTTTGCCGACCTCGACCGCATTGCGGGGATTCCGCAATCAAGCCGCCCTTCCGATTCACTGGTGGACCAGGTTGCACGCCAGTTTTTGAATAGGAAGGCTCCGCCCCCATCTTCCGACACCTCGGCCGGAGATGGCCGCCTATGGCGCATCCACAAGCTTTTCACCGGGCTGACCGACAAATATGGCCGCCCGTTCAGGATGTTCGTGGGCGATCTCCTTGACGTTCTGCTTGGGGGGCCTTTCCAGGCGAAGTTTGTCTCAGACCTCATGGAAGAACGCTCCCGCAGACCTTCCAAGCCAGCCGAGCAGCCAGACGACGGCAGAACCAACCTTTCCGTTCCAGCCATGGCAGATGAAGACCGCCCTGCAGAGATCGGCGGGCAGGCATGCTTTTCTGGACGCAACTTTCTGAAACGCAAGAACCTTCTCGCCTCCCTTTTTCTCGATCGCGACGAGTTCCCTGCCTTCCTGAAGCTGTGGAAACAGATCAACGTGATTTGCAAGGAAGAAACACATTCCGAAGCCTCGCGCAGTTTTCCCGAGAAACGTGAAGATAGGCAACAAGCATTGAAAGCGGTCGTCGAAGAGCTGAAAAATGAGATCACCCAGGCGGGTCTGGTTCGCGCCTGGCTTTTGCTGAATGCCGACGATTTCGGCGATCTTGACTGGGTCTTCAGTGAAACCAGAAACCTTGGGCTGGTTCGGCCAACCTTCTACGAAGAACTTGACAAGGCCTATCGTGAAGCCAAGAAGATGTTGAAACTTTTGGTTTCGCAGTTCGAGGTGACGGGGATTGAGACTCCAGACCAGCGAGAAGCTATTCATCAATACCTTCTCGATGTCCTCGACGTTTACACTCACCACCACTTCGTCTTGAAGCATTTCAATCAAACACGGCCATACGTTTCGCGTGCAGAGGTTGAAGGCAAAAAACGCGAGTGGCAGGATCGCCTCGATTCCCTGCACTCCGAAGCGCAAAAATTGCGTGAAGAAGCCCGCCAAAGGACCATCGAGTGCGATCGGGCGGTCGCCGAGACAAGGACATTGCGCCAAGAGGCCGAAAAGTTGCGGCAGAAGCTGCAAAAGCTGGATCCGGTTGAGGTGCAGAAGCAGCTTCAGTCCATGGAAACCAGAGTGAACCAAATGCTACGAGAGAGGCAGGAAACGATCGAGGAAGACGCCGAACTTCGAACTGACCTCCGAAATCTTGATTCTGAGAACCAGAGATTGCTGCAGAAACTCCGGGAACTTCATGCAATCCCTGATGAAATGGCGAAATCCGTCGGCGGTCTATTGAGGGATAAGAGAGTCGTCGTCTTCGGGGGGGTCGGACGCGACCATTACCTTGCCGTTTTGAAAGAGGCAGGAGTCAAAGACTCTGACTACGAATGGTATGAGGGATATCACACGATTAGCCAGGCCCGAACCGGGGAGATCGTCGGCCGATGCGATGTGATTGTGGTGGTGACGAGCTATGCCGGCCACCTCCATACCTGGCAGACCCGTAATGCCATCGGGCCTCATCAGCACCTTTTCCTTATCCATAGCAGCGGCGCAGGTTCCCTGCGGCAGCAGATCCTCGAAAAATTCAAAAAGACAGAAAGCGGAACGTCCTGAAATGGTAACTTCTCAAAAAAGGGGGGCACGCGCCCCATGTGCGCTATCTTAAGCCCCAAAATCCCATTTTTGTCATCTCGACAGAGGGAGAGATCCGGCATCAATCAGATCTCTCACATTCGTTCGAGATGACAATATATCCCCTGGATTTTGCAAGTAAACAACATGTCATTGCGAGGAACGAAGTGACGAAGCAATCTCAAGGTGAAAAGCGAGATTGCTTCGCTGCGCTCGCAATGACACTTTCGGTAGTCGGATTGCAAAATTTAGGTATCCCTAAGTTAGCGCATATGAGCACACGCCTCCCCTCTCAACACTTCCCTCAATTTGACGAAATGCGCCTAAATCCGCAGGAATCGGTTCGCGTTTTGGGTGAGTGTAAATGACCCCGGAAGAACTCTGGAAAGAAGCTGTCCATGGGTCTCAGCCCGCCTGGGAAAAGTTGTACGCCATGTTCGGTGGAAGGTTGTATCAGTTCTTCTTGAAGAACACCAGTAATCCCGAACTGGCCATGGATAAATCCCAGGAGGTTTTCGAAAGGCTCTTCCGGCACAAAGAGGCATTCCACACAGGGAGCCTGAAAACATGGATGTTCCACATCGCGAAAAATCTGCTGATCGACGAGTGGCGACGCCGACCTCGCGCCGATATTCTCGCCGAGAACCCGCCCGACATTGCCGATCCGGGTGTTCGGGTGGAAGACGAAGTTATCGCGAAACTCGACCGGGAACAGATCATTCAGTTATTGGATGCCGCTTTGCCAAAGCTTCCCGCGAACGATCGAATCGCCGTCGGGCTGGTCTATCTCGGTGGGTTATCGTTCCCCGAACTTGCCAAGGTCATGGACATACCCATTGGCACGGCAAAAACACAGGTACGGCAGGCCAGAATCAAGCTTGACAAGATGCTGACAGCCAAATTGGAAGGCCAAACGGCCAAAGAGGAAGCATGAACTGCACTGAATTCCGAGACAAACTTGGCGATCCGACGACCCTCAACGCGGTCGAAACCGACCACGATGCCATGCTGCATGTCGCCGGATGCAAAGCCTGTCGTTCCCGCCTGGACTACGAGAAACAACTTGCAGATGGATTCTCCCAGATAGGGAATCGGCAGCCGCCAGTCGCTCTCGCCGATCGTGTCATCGCAATCCCAGCCGCCGAGCGCAGAAATGCAGGGAGCTCGAGTTACTTGGATGCTTTTCTGCGAAAGTATTGGTTGCATACCTCTCTGGCAACAGGCTTTGCAGTGCTGTTCCTCGGAGTTTCGGTCAGCTTTTTGTTTTCCCCTTCAAACGATCTTTCCGAGAGGGAAAAGAAGGCTACACCCCCGCGGATTTCCCTACCCCGGAACCAGTTTGCAGCCGCTCCATCAACCGAAACCGGCAAAACCTCCACCTCAGGCGGAGAAGGGAACCAGGCTCCTGCCCCGAATTCATCCGCAGCGCCGGATGCAAATTCATCTACAGACGGAGGCGCAGCTCACGGAGGCGCAGCTCCGGCTGTGACCTCAGCTTTTTCGCCCCAGGAGCCGAATGGCGCGGTCGCTGAAAAAACCGGGGAAACCAGTGCCACAACCGTTTTTATGTTGGCCAGGGCTGACGGCGCAGCAAAAGAAAAACAGGTTTCTTCTGAGGAGCTGATCGCTCCCCGACCAATTGCCTATGAAGCGCCGGTTGATTCCAAGCTGGTTCCGCCTCCGCCTTCGGCGCCATCTCCAGCAGATGACCGCCGTCCGCAGTCCGACCTGGCCCTCGATTCCGCCCAGGTTCCCCTCGCCCCTTCCGAGATCGCCGCTTTCGCCCCTGGCGCGGAAGGAAACGCTCATTTCGTCCGCGGCGAGCCACTCAACGACGAAGCTGAAGATGAGGCTCCTCCCCTGCAACTGGCAAAGTCCAAAACCCCGGCCACCAAGGAAATTAGGGCAAGGTTGTCCCCAATCAAAGCCAAGGTCAGGGGCAAAAGCAAGGCCAAGGACAAGTTCAATAGCGAGGCCGAGAGCGAGGCCAAGAGCGAGGCCAAGAGGGAGGCCAGAAGGGATGTCAAGGGCGAAGCCGGGGCGCTCGACCCGTTCG
>MNYA01000438.1 GCA_001872985.1 bacterium CG2_30_54_10
GGCCGGGCGCCTCGGCGGGATCTGCCGGCGTTGCACCGGGGTCATTTTTGACCGCCTCGGCATCGCCGGGCTTTGCTTCAGCCGGAGCGAACGCATCGCTGGTTTTCGCTTCGGCCGGAGCGGCCGCTGTTCCGGAGCCGGCGGGCATGGCAAACTCATCATTTTCCTCGGCCAGCGCAATCGCGCCGGTCAGGAAAATCATGATGAAAAGCGCTGATCCCCAGATAGTCCAGAGTAGACTTTTTTTCATTTTCTGCCTCCATTTTCTTGGTGCGATTTTTTTGACAGCAACAACCACCCGCGGAACTTCATTCGGAACCTCCTCGCTATATAAAAGGGACAGGGGTTAGTGAGTATGAATCAGGGGGAAAGCTCAATCACGAGCTAGAATTGAACCGGATAAACTCACAAATGCAACGCACTCTTCTGTAATCAAAACGGGCTACATCACCAGCGGATTGTATCTGCTCAAAAAGAAGGGGCATTAGCTGATTCTCAACATAAAGCGAGATTCCTCACATTCATTCGGAATGACAAGCAATGCTGTCATTTCGACCGAAGGGAGAAATCTCGCACGCCAGGAATCATTGAGTTTCCCCGAATTATTGAGTAGGTACGCAATTCTCATTGTACTGCTGTCGAATAATTCAGTTTCCGCTGCCCATGATGTAGACTTTTGCGTTCAAGGTGACCGTCAAGAGGGGGCTTTTCGATTTCGGATCGGTTTCAGCCGAAACCGAGATCGTAATGGAACCGGCGGCCAAGTTGAGGATTTTCCGCTTTTCGCAGATGACAAGGAAGTTAGCAATATTCTGGAAGGTACCCAGGATGCCCAGTTCGATGGGAAGCTCCGACCATTGTTCGGCGCGAACCAGAGGAGATATACGGATGTCCTGGAACTTGACGCTGTATTTGTTGGCGATTGCTTCAATCGAATCCAGCAGCTTGGGCACCACGGTGCTCATCTGGTTGGAATCCATTTGAAGCCTATTTTTATCTACAGTGAGCCTCTCTATATCTTCCTTGGCGCGGGCGATCTCATCCTGTACAGTTTTGATTTCGTCTTTTTTGGCTTTCAGGCCAGTGATTTCCAGCTCCAGTTTGGCACGCTCATCCTGGGCGGGCTGGAGGTAATACATCCAGAAGGCTCCACCGGCGCCCGCAGTTGCAAGAACAATGACAAGGATAACGACGGCAAAGTTGTTCATTGTGGCCCCCTATTTCGTCCCGATATCGCGCTTGATACGACAAGTGATGTCGAAGCGCCATACGGGCACCTTTTCATAGGTGTTTTTGTTCGCGTTGCTGAGGAAGACTTCCTCGAAGTAGGAGTGGCCCTGCAGCTGTTTGATGAAGTTCTGAATTCCAACAGTCAGTCGTCCGCCTTCTTTTTTTCCATCTTCGGCGCAGGCGTAACCCGTTATCTGGACTCGGCGATCGGAATCGATACGAAGGTTCGTGATCCACACGGTCTTTTCCGGGACAACGGTTGTAAGAGAACTGAAAACTTCAGACCATTGAAGAAGGTTCGCGCCTGACAGTTGCTTAAGTTGCTCGATCTGCTGTTCGAGGTTGCGTTTGTCCTGGTCAAGACGGTCGCGCTGTTCGAGTTTGTCCTTGTCTTTCCGGACCTCTTCTTCGAGGCCTTTCTTTTCATCTACTTTGTCGGTATTGTAGCTATCCATCCAAATGGTGCCAAAGTAGAAGCCCACCAGGATTCCGGCGAGGGCGATCATGAGGAAGATCGCCGCAAACGGGATCTGAATCGGCTTGCGCCGTTTGACCGTGATGAGATTTACTTTAATCATATTTCAGTCCACCACCCCTCTCAGGGCCAATCCAATGGCCACTGTAAACTGTTGAAGGTTGTTGTAGAGGATGTCGGTTTCCGGAACGGTCACATTGACCCCTTGCAGGGGGTTTCCCATGGAAACATCGACCCCTAGCTCGTTGCTCAGGTATGTGTTGAAGCTCTTGAGGTTGGCCCCGCCGCCCGAAAGAATGATTTTGTGAATCAGCGGCTCGCGCGATTGAGCCTTGAAGTAGTCAAAGGAGCGTCGGATCTCGGAAGCCAGCTCTTCGACAGTGTCCTTAACAAGCCCGGCGACCTCATCTCCCCCGGTGTCGCCAATTGCGACCTCGCCTTCCTGGATTTTGATGGCTTCAGCCTGGTCGAACTCCTGGTTCATTTTCATGAGGGCCTGGGTGACCTGATTTCCGGCGATGGGTATGTTGCGAGTGAACATCAGGATTCCGGATTTCAAAACGGAAATATTCGTTGTTCTCGCACCGGTATCGATGATCGCAACCACCTCACCGCCTTCCTGCGAGCCGGCGGTCTCCATGATGGAGTTTTCCAGGGCATTGATCGCCGCAATAGTGTCAACATCGACGATTTCAGCCTGTACCCCGGAGCCCTTCAAAACTTCGAGATAACTGTTGACCAGCTCTTTCTGGGCGACGACAAGCAAGATGGAGTATTTTCCCCCACCCTCTTCTTCAGTTATCTCGTTGAGAACGGCATGCGTGATGCTGACCTCTTCAATGGCGTAGGGGACATATTGTTCCGCCTCGATTCTGACAGTTTGATCGAGTTCGTCAGGCGTCATCACGGGCAACTTTGTGAAGCGCATGATCACGTTCTGGCCGGAGATCGAGGCAAAGTTGCGCTCGGGGCGGATCTTGGAAGTCTTCAGCATTTCCTTGATCACGGCCACCACGGTCTGGGGATCTTTGATGTTCCCTTCTTCGACGGCGGTGCGAGGAAGGGGGGCAATAGCATAGGCAATCAGCTCAGGTCCAGTCGGGGCTTTTTTGAGTTGGACGGCCTTAACCGAGGATGTCCCGATGTCCAATCCAAGTGCAGTGTTACTGCTCCCGAAAGTAAACAACCCCATAAAATCACTCCTTCTCGGTGCGGAGCGCAGAAAACACCACCGCGCCAGGGCAGAATTTTTGTTTCAGTCTCCTATCGACACGCTGGTCGAGTTTAATAAGACAACTTTCTAAGGGCAACCCGGGAATAATAGAACGCCAAGATCTGACGATAAGACCACCGCCGTTTGCCCAGTTCTACGGCCCCTGACTGGCAAAGGCCTACCTGATGCCCATAACCCCGCCCGACTATGTTAAGGCTGGATCCCCCGGACGTCTTGCTTAAGACTACCTTTTCAATTTCATGCCTGTCAAGGGAAGATAAATCACCAGAAAGGGCTGGAACTTGTGCGGCAAAGGGCGGTTGAAGTGAATTTTTCTTTCCTTGGATTTGTTTCGATTTTTCGGATTTGAATGCGAGAACCATCCAACCGGTATTTGGGCGGGAAACTCTGCGGAGGCCGGTGCCACTAAATACGAGAAGTTGTTCGGGAATTTCGTCTTTGTTGCCCTGGAGCGCCAGAAGGCTCAGACCAGCTGATTTAGGAATCAGGTCGGGGGGTTGAAACCTCTCCGGGACAGTCAGTGCGGTTTCTCCGCGAGCGACCAGCTTACGGCCGGCATCTGAAATTGCGAATGTCGTGCTTGGAAGATTGAACCAACGCCGGAAAGTTGTTCCCTTTACAGGAAACTCCCCTCGATCGGTAGAGAAAATCATTTTTTCGACTCGATCCAGGGGGGCTGGAGATTCCAAACGTGTTTTGAAAACCGAATTGCATGAATGGCCATCGTTATTAAGTGCCCGGACAAGGTCGGCCGGTGGAATTCGCCGATTCCA
>MNYA01000072.1 GCA_001872985.1 bacterium CG2_30_54_10
CTACTGCTCTTCCGATCGAATCAGGATTTCAGGAACATGAGCGAGAACAAAAAAAGCATTTCGGAGGAAGAGCCGAAGGGTGAAGTTCGGCATCAGGCCAAACGTTTGTTCTGGTCATTCATTCGAGAATACTGGAAGCCATTCGGGTTGGCGGTACTGTCACTGGCAATCGTCGATGTGATGGACATTCTTCCCCCTCTACTGATTAAAAGCGCGATCGACGTTCTCGAAAAGGGCGGCGAGACCATGCGGCCGTTGCTTATAGTTTCAGGATGTTACATTCTCGCGGGGCTGATCCAGGGCGTCTTTCGCTATTACTGGCGGAAGTTTTTCCTCGGAACAAGTCACGTCATTGCCTACGATCTTCGGCGGCAACTTTTCGAACACCTTCAGACCCTGTCATTCGGTTATTTCAATCGCAACAAGACTGGCGAACTGATGTCGCGCCTCACGAACGATATCGACGAGATCCGGATGATGTTTGGAATCGGCCTGCTTCTCATGATGGATGCCTTGTTCTATTTCCTTACGGTTCCTTTCATCATGTTGTGGCTTTCGCCGCGGCTGGCCCTCTACATACTAATTCCGATGCCCTTCGTGCCGATCTTCGTGACAAAAGTCGGGCGGATCATTCACGACAAATCGAAGATTGTACAAGAACGGATTGCCGAACTTTCGACCCGGGCGCAGGAAAACTTTTCCGGAATCCGGATCGTCAAAGGGTTCCACAAGGAAGAAGCACAGGTCGCTGGTTTCAACCGGACCAGCGAAAAACTGTTGGGCGAGAAGTTGAGTCTGGCCAAAATAGAATCAGGGTTCAATCCGGCCCTCGAACTTATCGTCGGGATCGGGGCTTTCTTTCTGATCGTCGCCGGAGGCATGCGCGTCATCAGCGGAGAAATCACCATCGGCTCTTTCATCGCTTTCCAATCTTATCTATTGAAGATGGTCTGGCCGATGACAGCGGTCGGCCTCTGCATAAACATCCATCAGCGCGGGATGGCGTCGCTTGGAAGGGCGGCCGAGGTTCTGAACGAGAAACCGGAAATCACTTCGCCCTCCGATCCCGTTGCCCACCCCCCAATCGCAGGCGAGATAGAGGTTCGCGATCTCAACTTCACGTTCCCGGGGGCTTCCAAACCGTGCCTGGACCATGTGTCATTCCACATTCCGGGGGGCCAATCGCTTGGCCTTGTGGGGCCGATCGGATGCGGGAAATCAACCCTGCTTCATCTGCTTCTGCGCCTCCACGATCCGCCGCCCGAAAGCATTTTCCTGGACGGGATCGACATCCGCCGCTACTCGCTCCAGGAATTGCGCGGGGCTTTCGGTTACGTTCCGCAAGATACATTTCTTTTCTCGGATTCCATTCGTGAAAACCTCGCATTCGGGCTTCCCGACGGCTCTCCGCCCGAACTTACTGCCGCCTGCGCCCGCGCTGCACAAATCGAGAACGAAATAGAGGCCCTTCCCGACAAATTCGCTTCGATCCTGGGTGAACGTGGCGTAAATCTTTCCGGCGGTCAGAAACAGCGGGTCGCCATCGCCCGCGCCCTTGCCCGGGATCCCCGCGTCCTTCTTCTCGATGACGCAACCAGCGCTGTCGACACCGATACCGAAGAACGAATCCTGACTGCAATGCGCACATTCTTTTGCGGCCGAACCTCGATTTTCGTTTCCCACCGACTTGTCACCGTGCAAAATGCCGGGCAGATACTGTTCTTGGAAAACGGCCGGGTTATCGAGCAAGGAACTCACAACGAACTTCGAAGCCTCGGCGGTCGCTATTCCAAGCTATGGGAGAAACAGCGCCTGAAGCGGGAGCTTGAAAGCAACGGGATCGCTTCCTCGCCGGAGCGGAGGCTGGCATGAAAGGAGCGTTTTTCCAGGATGACGAGATCTTAGGTTCATTCTACGATGCAAGATTGATTGGAAGGGTTTTTCGATTTATCAGGCCTTATGCGGGCCTGGCGGTCGGAGCGGTGATCCTTGTTCTGGGAGGCATGGGGCTTTTTCTGGTCAACCCATACCTATTGGGAAAGGTCGTCGACATCGGGATCAAAGGTCGTGATACCGATGCGATAATTCGTTACGGAATCATCTATGGGGTCATCGAATGCCTTATCTTTGTCACGGCTTATACTCAAAACTATCTCCTGCAATATATCGGGCAAAAGGTGATGTATGACCTCAGATCGGAGTTTTTCTCCCACCTTCAGCGGCTTCCAATTCCATTCTTCGACCGTAACCCTGTTGGGCGGCTTGTCAGCCGGACCACGAACGACATTGCCACGCTGGCCGAACTTTTCTCCTCGGGAATCGTCATGGTCATCGGGGATCTTTTCCTGATCGTGGGAATAGCGGTCACTCTGGTTGCGCTTCAGCCCCGCCTGGGCTTGGCAACCCTGGCAACCGTCCCGCTGTTGGTTGCTGCGGCCTACTTTTTCCAGAGCCGCATCAGAGCCACCTTCAGAGATGTCCGGGTCCGGATCGCGCGAATAACCGCGGCTCTTTCAGAGAACATCTCAGGAATCAAGGTGATCCAGATATTCAACCGTGAGGAATCGAGGGCGGCAAAGTTCGACGTTCTCAATGCCCAACATCGTGAATCCCAGGTTGAATCGGTTTTCTATCATTCCCTTTTCATGCCCGTAATTACCATCATCAACGCCCTCTGCATCGTCGTCATCATTTTGCTGGGAGGTCAAATGGTCAGCGCGGGAACGCTCACTCTGGGCCTGCTGGTGAGCTTCCTTGCCTATGCCCAGCACTTTTTCCATCCGATCAGGAATCTTAGTGAGAAGGTCACGATTTTTCAAAGTGCGATGGCTTCCGCCGAGCGTGTTTTCAAGCTGATGGATGAGCCCGAAGAGGCCGGTTTGGAAGAAGGAGCGAATCCTGACGCTATCAAA
Source organism: bacterium CG2_30_54_10 (assembly GCA_001872985.1). Classification (GTDB taxonomy): domain Bacteria; phylum Muiribacteriota; class Ozemobacteria; order Ozemobacterales; family Ozemobacteraceae; genus CG2-30-54-10. Next base: position 2,913 of record MNYA01000072.1, read on the forward strand.
GGGGAGATCCGCTTCGAGAACGTTCATTTCAGTTACAACTCCGGCGCCGAGGTGCTTCACGACATCAGTTTCACCGTTTCCCCCGGGCAATCGGTCGCGCTTGTGGGCCACACCGGCGCCGGCAAGACCACCATCACGGCGCTCTTGAACCGGATGTATGACGTCCAGGGCGGCCGGATTCTCCTGGACGGGAAGGATCTTCGGGAATTCGCGAAAAGCGGTTTGCGCAAACGAATCGCGGTTATCCACCAGGATGTCTTCATTTTCGGCGATACTGTTCTTGATAACATCCGACTATGGAATCCGGAAGTTCATCCTGACCGGGTTCGTCAGATTGCGAGTGATATCGGGGCTGATGGTTTTATACAGGCGCTGCCGAAAAAATACGATTCAGAACTGTACGAACGCGGCGCCAATCTTTCGACTGGGCAACGCCAACTTCTATCCTTCGCACGAGCTCTTTGCGCCGATCCAAATATTCTTGTCCTTGACGAGGCGACCTCTTCGATCGATTCCGAAACGGAAAAGCTCATTCAAGAAGCGATCAAGACGCTAACGCGCGGACGAACCTCGCTGATCATCGCGCATAGGCTATCGACCATCAGGCACTGCGACAGGATACTCGTTCTTCACAAAGGAAGTCTTGTTGAATCCGGCACGCATGAAGAGCTTCTCGCACAACGCGGTTATTACTACAAGCTCTACGAACTTCAGTTTCACGACGACGAGCAACCCGCAACTTCTCAAAATTAGGGGGAACGCTCGTATCATCTCAATAAGTCGGGGGAAGAGTGAAGGCAGACCGGAGGGCGCAAAGCGCCCGACCGCGGGG
>MNYA01000254.1 GCA_001872985.1 bacterium CG2_30_54_10
GCAGTTTAACTTCAGACCGCTAAACTCATTCCCGAATGGGAATTTTGCATCATTCGGATGAACCCCAAAAGTTACCCTAATACTACCTTACCCACGCCAAATAGCGAAGAACCAAATCCCTTTCCCGGCCCGGTAGCGATAGCCCTTCAGGTATCAATTTGCGTGGAACTCCATCAGTCATCGATTCGCCATTACCGAATTTTGTAGCCTCGTTTCGGTCAGCCGAAGCTCATTTTCATCCCTTCATACTGGCTACTCTACAAAATTTTCCAAATTGAAGCAATTTGCCATTTGTCAAGACCCGGCCAATCTTTATCGCTGTGGTGGTTTAATTGTGGTTGACAAATGGTGTGGGGTTTTGTACCCTTGAAGATTCATATTCGATTCGGGAATGGTGTTCAGTTCTTTCATGATGCAAGGGGAATCCGCTCTTTTGCTTTCCATAACCGACAACATCAAGGCTGAGATCCGCACGCGGACGGATATTGTCAAACTAGTGGGTGATTATGTACGCCTCATTCCCAGCGGCCGGTCTTACAAGGCCCTCTGTCCTTTCCACCAGGAGAAAACGCCAAGTTTCTACGTAGTGCCGCACAAAGAGATTTTTCATTGTTTCGGCTGCGGCAAGGGAGGAGATGCCTTCAATTTCATTATGGAAGCCGAGCATCTGACGTTTCCCGAGGCGGTTCGGTTCCTTGCCGGGCGTGCCGGAATCGTGCTTCCCGAGTATCACGATCCCGAGGGCGACCGGAAGAAGAAGTTTTTCACCCTACTGGACCAAGTAGTAAAATTTTATTCGAGTCAGCTTTATCAAGCGCAGAGCGGAGCCCCGGCACGCGATTATCTCAAGGCCCGTGGAATCGAGTGGGATACTGTACGCCGCTTCCAGCTCGGGTTCGCCCCGGCTCAAGGCGATGCCCTCGCAAAGCGCCTCGGAAAAGATGACGAGCAGATAACGCTTCTCGAAAAAGTCGGCCTGATTAAACCTCAACCATCAGGCAAGGGCTATTACGACGCATTCAGGAACCGTCTGATGATTCCCATCTTCGATCATCACGGTGATGCAATCGGCTTCGGGGGGCGGGTGATCGTAAAGGGCGATGAGCCGAAGTATATGAACAGCCCCGAATCAGAAGTTTTCAACAAACGCCGGGTTTTGTTCAATTTCAAGGAAGCGCTTCCCCAGATTCGCCGGCATAATGCGGCGATCGTGGTCGAAGGTTTTTTTGATGTCATTTCCCTCGTTCAGAGCGGCATTTCCCATGTTGTCGCCACCCTCGGCACCTCAATCACGCCCGATCATTTGCAAATTCTTGCCAGGAATGCCGAAACCCTTTATCTGTCATACGACGCGGACGAGGCGGGCCAGAAAGCCACGTTGCGAGCAATCTCGATGCAGCGCGACACCTCGCTGAACGCGAGAATCATCTCGTTTCCAAATCCTAAAGACGACCCCGACACATTCGTGCGCCGGGAGGGCTCACAGAAATTCATCGAATGCCTTCAGCAATCACAGGACATTTACACCTATATCGTCGCAACCCGCACCCGTGGCCTCAGCAGACCTGTTGAGATCCATGTCAAGGAAAGCCTGGTCCGTGAATTCCGGGACTTTATCCGGGCAATTCAAAGCCCAATAGCCCGTAGTGAAACCATCCGGAACCTCGCTTCCCTTCTCGATCTTGATCCGATTCTGCTCGAGGCCCAGTTTTCAAATACCCCACAGCGCCCCGCTCCGTCTCCGGGTGAAAAGAAGGGCGAAGCCCCTCAACCTGCTGAGCTCCGGCGCGAAGAGTGGGTTCTAAAGCACCTCCTCGACCAGCCTGACGAAATTCAACGCACCCGCAGTCTCTTGTCTCCGGCCGATTTTTCGGACCAACAACTCGGGAGGATATTCTTGATCATCCGCGAGAAATACGAAAACGAGGGGTCAGATGTTCAGCCAGCCGATATCATCGGCGCAATGGACGACCCAGACCTTTCATCCCGTCTCAGCGCGCTGATCATTTCCCTTGAAGAAGCTCCCAACGAACCATTCATGGAATGCATGAGGCGCATGGTACTGCACAGGCTGAAAAAAGAGACTCAGAACATTCAGGCGCAGATTCAGCAGGCCGAAAAGGCCGGCGACCAGAACAAGGTTGCCCAACTTCAGACAAGTCAGTTCGATCTGCGCCTGAAGATCGACGTTCTAGGTAGAAATCCCCAATAATAGTGAGGAAGCCACAATGATCAGCACAGCACAGGCGCAAGCCGCTGCAAGCCCAGCTCCAGCTCCAGCTTCAGCTCAAATTCCGAACCTTACCCCAGCTCAAGCCAAATCCCTTGAAGAGGTCAGGGTTGAATTGATCAAAAAAGGGAAAGAGCAAGGGTACCTCAGCTATCAGGAGATAAACAAACACCTTCCCGACGGTCTTGACACGACGGCCTTCGAGGAAGTCATCGATCAGTTGATGGAAGCCAATGTCGAATTGGTTGATGACGATGAGATCCAACTGAAAGAGAAGCTCCGAATGCCGGAGGGCAAAAAGGAAGAGAATTACGTCGAAGCCCAGCAGGATTTCGATGACATCGACGACTCGGTCAGGGTATATCTTCGCGAAATCGGCAAGATACGCCTTCTTACAACCCAGGAAGAGGTCACCCTCGCGAAGCGGATCGAGCACGGGGAACAGGAAGCCCAAAGGAAACTGATCGAAGCAAACCTGCGCCTCGTGGTATCTGTCGCGAAAAAATACACAAAGCGAGGTCTGCTGTTCCTGGATCTCATCCAAGAAGGCAACCAGGGCCTCATCCGGGCAGTGGAAAAGTTTAAATATCGCAAGGGGTACAAGTTCTCGACCTACGCCATCTGGTGGATCCGGCAGGCCATAACCCGTGCGATTGCCGATCAGGCACGCACCATAAGGATTCCGGTTCACATGGTTGAAACGATCAACAAGCTTCGGAAAGCCAGTCGGAAAATGATGCAGAAGCTAGGTCGTGAGCCCAGCGTCGAGGAACTCGGCATCGAAGTCAGCCTTTCCCCGGAGAAGGTCAAGAATATCATGAAAACCGCCATGGATCCGATTTCCCTGGAAACGCCCATCAATGGTGAAGAAGATTCCCATCTGGGCGATTTCGTCGAGGACAAATCGGCTCTTCCCCCTGCGGAAACGGCTTTCAATTTGATCCTGAAGGAACAAATCAACCGGGTGCTTTCGACTCTTACCGAGCGCGAATCCCGGGTCATCAAGTATCGGTTTGGGCTCGAGGATGGTTGGCAGCGCACTCTCGAAGAGGTCGGCCAGAAGTTCGGAGTCACCCGCGAGCGCATCCGACAGATCGAAGCGAAAGCGCTGCGGAAACTCCGCCACCCGAGCCGATCGAAAAAACTCAAGGAATTTTACATGGAATAGGTATTATATATTGCCTTCCGGTGGGCAATATGGTAGAATGCCCTGGCGTCGGGGCCTATAGCTCAGTGGTAGAGCCGCCGGCTCATAACCGGCTGGTCGCAGGTTCGAACCCTGCTGGGCCCAACCCAGATCGAGTAAACCTTAGCCCCCATCGTCTAGCGGCCTAGGACACAGCCCTTTCAAGGCTGCGGCAGGGGTCCGAATCCCCTTGGGGGCATCCACGGGCGAGGTGTCGAAAGGCGCCTCGCCTTTGTTTATTCGTAAGAGTTTAGCGGTATGAAAGAAGAAAGGCGAAAAATCAGAGGAAACGAAAAAACAGAAAAAAGGAAAGGATTTTTTTGCCGCAGATAAACGCGGATTAACGCAGATCTGGAGTGGAAGGAAAAAAATTAAGAGTTTCCCTGTTTGGGAAAATTGAAGAAAAGGTGAATGGGAGAAAATGGAGAATGGGTGAAAATAAATGAGACTGTAGCAAATTGGCAGA
>MNYA01000022.1 GCA_001872985.1 bacterium CG2_30_54_10
GAACCAAGACCATTATCACCAAAGGAAGCGGCTTTGCAAGTTGGTTGAAAGTCGCGGCCAGGATCCCTCCGGCGAGGCCGATCGCCCAAAGCCGGATGTAGCTGATGATGTCAGAAAGGAAAGCCGCCGCGTTCAGGGCGACTGCACCCAAGCCCTGCCCAACCATGGAAAGGACGTTCGTCGACGGGGCTGTGAAAAACACCACCAGGCCAAGCGATATCACGAACCCCGGAATCATCCAGAATGGCGCCTTGTACCCGAGAACCAGAACGTTCACAAGAGCGAACATCGGCCAGATGAACAGCACCCAGCCCACCTCGCCAACCACGGGAAGCCCCATGGGTACGCGGCGGATCTTCCAAAGGTGGGCCAAAGTCAGATGAACCGCTCCAATAAAAAAGCAAAGCCATTTCAGAAATTCCATTCCTTGCGGGGTGGAGCCGTTGAAACCGGTCAGGTTCAAGAAGGCCGGGGCTTCCCCAAAGTAGGTGTTTGTCAGTATTCCAAAAATGAGCACTCCGCCGAACAGGGCCATGAAAAGCTCAAGAATCGGTCTGGGAACCCCCCGCGTGATCAGTGGCCTGAACGCCACGGCCATGGAAATCACCGCAACAAGCCCGTAACCTGCATCGCCAACGAGGAAGGCGGTGAAAACGATCAGAAACGGAAAGAAAGTCGGGCTGATATCGGCTTCCCGATAACCGGGAATGACTCCAAGCAGCGGGAACAGGCTTTCCACTGGGCGACACCACCAGGAATTTTTGAACTTGGTCGGCGGAACTTCGTCATCCGGCGGATCGGTGAACTGCAAAGCCACCGGCAGTCGGGATTTCTCGAACGCCTGTTCGATGGCTTCGCATGAATCCGCCGGGATCCAGCCTTTCAGGACGAAGATTTCACCTTCATTTGCCAGGCCCGATTCGACCTCGATGAACCGCCGGCGCTCGGTCAGCTCGTTATGAAATTCGCGGATCTCATCCAGTCTTTTTGCGATCTCATGAAAGTTTTCTTTGATTCGCTTCTCTTTCTCGGTGACGGTGGTTAAAGCTGCCGTCAAATCGTATGAATCTTTTTCCAACCCGGAAATTCGCAATGCCGGAGCCTCCGCAGTAACCGCAGTTCTGGAAACAGCAAGAATGAACGAGTCGCCCTTTCGGTTCGCGATTAACTGCTTCAAATCTGCTTTGACTGAATCTTCCTGGCCTTCCGGGCAAGTCAGAAATTCCACATGAAGACCCACCGCCCTAAGGGCCGCAATGTCTCCCCGGTCGATATGGCCCCACGGGGAAACCCGCTCTATTTCAGCAGTTAGAAAAAGTTTGTCTGATTCGAGCCTGGCGAGAAGCACCATGTCGGCTCTCAACTCGTCGACAAGCCGGGATGGTGTTCCAGGCGGTGGAATCTGGCTTTCAGACGGTTCCAGGGCCGAAAGGAGGTCTATCGCACGCGCGACGTTCTCGGTTTCCTCGATCAATTCGGGAGAAACACGAACCGTTTCAGGGCGAACAGGCTCCACATGGATAATCCCGGCATCCTGAAGAGCTGCGAGAATCTCTTTGCGATCGCACGCGCGGCCTCCAAGGAGAACCCGCTTCATCGGAGCTATCATGCCGCGGATTCCTCCTGCGGGGAAGCCCCCCGGGAGAGTTTCGGGGACTCCCTCCCCGCTGCGCTCTTGCCCTTGGCGATCTTGGCGCGGCCGACGCCGGCTACCTGCTCCTCGCCCAATGCGATCCGGATCAAACGGATGTTCTCGACCGCCTGGGGAATCTTGATTTTCTCGAACAGGTTCACACGTTGGGTCACCTTGCAAAGTTCGTGCTGAAGCACCGATTCCTGCTCGATAAGCACTTTGATCGTCTCCCGAAGTTCGAGCAACTCCTTTACGAACCTGACCCCGCGATCGACCCAGGGAGGCGTTGCAAACAGGCTGTAAGGCTGAACTTCATACTCGACTTTGGAAAGAATGGGAAGCTCTATCCCTGCGACGTTCCTGATGCCCCGAATTATATCCTTCACACGAACCAGGCGCGTAATCGGGCCGGGGATTGATTCGCTGAAAAGGGGAACCCATTTGTTGATTTGACCGATCCGTCGGCCGATCTCTTCCCGGACCCTGGCCCGTTCCAGCCGGACCTTCCGGATCTCCATCTGAATCTGCTGCTTTTTCAACAGCAAGGTCGGAAGGAATCGCTTGTACAAAGCGAGCCCTCTGCGTTGTTTCAGCAGCTCAGGTCGGGTTTTTTTGATCTTTTCGGCCATTGCCAGGTTCGCCTTCTCAGGCTTCCTTGGCTTTATTTGCTTTATTGGGCCAGTATTTATCAGTCAGAACCGTACGTATTCCGGTTTCCCGGGGTTCGAAGTACTCGGCAAGAATCTCCCAACACTGGCTCAAAGCCTCGAGCAACGGGATGTTCACCGAAAGATCCATGATGCGCTCTTCGAATTTCTGACCGTATTTCAAAAGTTTGTAATCCCACTGGGACATTTCAAAACCCATCGCACGCTTTTCCCGGGCCTCGCGGCATTTCGCGTAAAGTTGAATGCAACCGTCCATGATGGCGCGATGATCGTCGCGGGTCTTTCCGTTGACAAGCTGTTTCAATCGCGACAATGAACCGAACGGCTCGATCATTCCGCCCTTCAGGTAGAATTGTCCCTCGGTGATATAGCCGGTGTTGTCCGGCACGGGGTGGGTCACGTCATCGCCAGGCATAGTCGTGACGGCCATCGTGGTAACCGACCCCGCATCTTCAAAGACCACGGCTTTTTCGTAACGGGCCGCAAGCTGGGAATACAGGTCTCCTGGAAACCCGCGATTGGAAGGGATCTGTTCCATGGTGATCGCGATTTCCTTGAGGGCATTGGCGAAGCTGGTCATATCGGTCAAAAGCACCAGAACACGCTTTCCCTGAAGGGCGAACTTTTCGGCAACCGTAAGGGCGAGATCGGGGGTCTGCAGGCATTCAACCACCGGATCGGAAGCCGTATGGATGAAAAGAATCGAGCGAGACATCACGCCGCCTTCTTCGAAACGATTTTTGAAATACAGGTACTCGTCGTATTTCAAGCCCATTCCGCCAAGAACGATCACGTCAGCCTCGGCCTGAAGGGCGATCCGGGCCAGCAGCTCGTTGTATGGCTCTCCCGGTATCGAAAAAATGGGAAGTTTCTGACCCTCGACCAGGGTATTAAACACGTCGATCATCGGAATGGCCGTCTGGATCATTCGATGCGGAATCAGGCGCACTGCCGGGTTGACGGCAGGCCCGCCGACCGTCACGAGATTCTCGTTCAGGGTGGTGCGCCCGTCTCTCGGTTCGCCGCCGCCAGTGAAGATGCGGCCCAAGAGGTTTTCCGAAAAACTGAAGCGCATCGAGGATCCAAGGAAGGAAACGCGATCTCCGGTGGAGATCCCGCGTGTGCCCGAAAATACCTGTAGTGAGACATCTTCCCCGCTGAGCCGGATCACCTGGGCAAAAGATCGGCCGGCCCTTCCCTCGACTTCGGCAAGCTCATCATAGCCAACGTTAGAGGCCTTCAGGGTGGCCACATTTCCGGCGATTTGGTCGATACGATTGTAATATTTACGCATGGGTCAAGTGTGGCCTTTCACGCATGCTCATTTTGTATCCGCTTAAAAAGAAGGGGCATTAGCTGATTCTCAACATAAAGCGAGATTCCTCACATTCGTTCGGAATGACAAACGATGCTGTCATTTCGACCGAAGGGAGAAATCTCTTGCGCCAGGAATCATTGAGTTTCCCCGAATTATTGAGTGGATACTTCATGTTCATGTTGATGTTCATGTTGGTGTTGAAGTTGATGTTGATGTTGGT
>MNYA01000021.1 GCA_001872985.1 bacterium CG2_30_54_10
TTCCTCACATTCGTTCGGAATAACAAACGATGCTGTCATTTCGACCGAAGGGAGAAATCTCTTGCGCCAGAAATCATTGAGTTTCCCCGAATTATTGAGAAGATACAAAAGATGCGGGTATTCAGTCCGGGGGAGCTGTTTCCGGACCCGCTGCGATCGAGATGTTTCCAGCAGTGATGTCGATTATCGCTGCATTAAATATCTCACCCGGGTGTAAACCAGGGCTCAGAAAAGTTGCTTCGGTGGCAATGGTGCTGATCTTCAGCCTTCCTATGGTCGGGGTTGTGATCTTGCTTCCCGAAAACATGCGCCCCGAAACAAGATAACGACCCGGAAGCACCGACTGCTCGGCCAGCCAGGATTCCTCGTTCAAACCCGATTTCGCCGAATCCAATGAAAATCGACCGTTCGGAGTGGCAGAACCCTCGGCCGGGGAATACCACACCGTTTGCGCATTCCCGGCCAGCGGCTGTGGGTCAGGCTCACCCAGCAAAAGATCGAGATCGGCCCCGGAACTCCATTCTAATTCGATCGCAAGGTTCCGCCCATCTACCCGCCCCGCTGCTGAAGCCAGGGCCAGGTCAGTGAAAAGGTCGTCCCAGACTGTCTCCCGAGAAAGATCGAACATCGGATAGAAAGATGCTCCGACATAATCCGCGATGTCCCCAGGTCCTGGAAACGCAATAGAAAGACCGTGGGCACGACTGTAACGCTCCCCGAACCTGACCGTCGTGAGCACCGTCTGGCTGAAGGCTGTCATCAAATGATCCGCAGCCACATTGGCCTGCGGAACACTCGACCGGCAGTTCTGAACGAGGTCGGCAAGATCCCGATAATCGATGAACTCGAAAGCCTGGACGAGATACCTTTCCGTCCCGGAAAATCCGACCGGAGTCGCGAAAAGCCCGTCTCGAAGCCCTCGCAAGGCAGAACCGATCGTTTCCCGGTCGCGATAGAGCACCGCCGCCCAATCAAGGAACCGCAACTTGAGATTGTCCATCTGGGCGAGGTTGATAAGGGAAAGTGTCCCCGAATAGCGACTCGCAAGCCCTTCGTTCACAAAATAATCTTCATAAGCCCCGCAGACAAGCTTCCCGAGCCCCTCACCATCGAGCGCGGCCGACCGGCTGGCCATGCGGCTCAATAAAAGATCGTAAGGCCACCCATACGATGGCTCGTTGGCCTGGGAGAAGATCAGAAATTTCCCACAGGCACGCAACTGATAGGCGATTTCGACCAACCCCATCAGACAGGCATCAAAACCGATCAGATCGATCGGTCGCACGAACGGACCCGGCGTCGTAATCGCCGCGGTAACCGCCCCGCTGAAAGACAGCAAATCCATCGTAGCACGGTCCGGTTCGTCAGTGATGACCCCGCGGGAGACCGGTTCACCACGCCATCCGAGGCCATGGGAAGCGACGAACAATGAAAATCGCCGGGCCGGAAATGCCCTTTGCGACCAGGCCACGAAATCTCCCAGGTAGAGCGGATCAGCCGAGTTTCCCTGGCCAACGTTCGCCAGAACCTGTTCCTTCCCCTTGGCGATCAAAAGTCTTCGAATGCCGGTCGGCGGGCGGTCGGACTGAACGAGCAGAACCGACTTTTCCGGTGGCCCTATTTTGATCATCTCTTCGAGATCGCTTTTCAATGCCAGGTCAAGGTTGTTGTCTCCGCCCTGGTAGACGAGAATCGACCATTCGCGCGGGAAAGCCCCCCGATTGCCGACCTCCAGAGCATCGGCAACCTTCCCGGCGGCGGCGACGACCTCGGCAACCCGATCGAGCGGCGCCCCCGAGGAAATCTTCTCCGGATGAACTTCGAGAATGTCGATCAGGGCATCGACAACCGGTTTGATCTCACCATCGGTGATCTGCTCGGGATCAAGGAGGCGTCCATACCGGTTTCTCAGCATCCGCGCGACGATGGAACGCGCCGTCGTCCGAATGGTGACCCTGATCTCGCGCGAACCCCACAATCCCCGCAGATCCGCTCCCATCCATTCGAGAACGAACCCGGGATATCGACTGCTGGTGAACCGCAAAACGGCCTGTTCCCTGACACTCAATTCGCTGAGGGAAAATTTCCCGTCCTGGCCGACCTCACCGATTCCGCTCGGATCATCCTCCACCGCTATTTTGAAATGGGAGTAATCAATTATCGCAGCAAGAAAACCGGCTTTGATCGAATGGTAATAACCGCCCAAAGAGGTGTGGACGCCGACATCAGAAAGGTCGACCGAGCCACGAAACGTTACTCCGGTTATTGGCGGCAGAGGGAAAACCGGATCCACGCCCCCGGATGTTCCGGAACAACCCGTCCAAGTCAGGATTCCCAGGCCAAGACCAAGGGAAACCAGAACCATGGCCAAGCGTGTCGATTGGTGGCTTTTCATTCGGCTGAAAAAAGTATCTTGCACAATTTTGAAAATACTATCACATCAGTCACTCAAAAAAAAGGGTGGGCTAAGCTCCATGTGCGCTTACTTAGGGATGTATTGCTCACTTTTCGCCGGAATGTAAATGACCTTTCCTCTCCGACAACCGGATAGGCCGGAATCTTTTCGATCGAGATTGCTTCGTCGCTCGCGCTCCTCGCAATGACACATCTTCTTCGTTGATGCGCGGCCACTGCTGTTCTTTCGACCGGCTACCTCTTTTTTGGAATGCGCCCTGTCGGGGACTGCTTCGCTTCGCTCGCAACGACAACAGAGAGCTGGAGTTTAGCTGATCTTGGTAGCCACGCCCGCGCCCAAACGCAAAGGACGAACCTCGCGAATTTCCTTCGAGAAGCGAAGAGGGGCGCGTCCGCGAACGCGTGCCCCCCTTTATTGAGAAGCCAATGAAATGGCCTGTTTCCTTTGGTCGTGATTCCTGGCCATTTGAAACTTAAGGTGATTTTCTGATTACAATCCATTGGTTCGAGATTTCGGAACGATTTTCCATGAGCCTTTTGTAAACCGGATACTCAGCCGGGGAGAGCTTATTCACGCTTCTTTCAAAAAGGTCCTGGAAGGTGAAGGTGTCCACGGAGAAACCAAGACTCGAGGCATACCACATCCCTGACGATCCGGCGGAAACCCCTTCGGGCAAAGCGTGAAGGGTGAATCCGGGAGGCAGCTTCACGCTGAATTTCACGCGATTGCGGGCGAAAAGATCCCAAGCCATGTCAGACAGCCGCGTTGGGGCTCCGACTGTTCGCGCGGAGTAGGCGCTTCGATCGACCGGAACCGGGATGACGAGCAAATCGTCTCCGCTCTTCAGAGCAAAATCGGGAACTTCAAACTCGTAATCCAGAACCAAGGGTAAATTGACATCTCCGAGATTTTGGAAGGCGAAAGTCTTGAGCCTGGCCCCAGGGAACTGCTCGTGGAGATTGTTTTCCAAAAGTATCTTGATCTCTTCAGAGCGCATGTTCTTCAACTGCCGCATCGAAGCCTGTGAGTTCCCGCGCGGATGCAGGGTATGTTTCATCGCAAGCGTCCCATCGGGAAGAATGTTTCCTTCCCCGAGGGAACTTTCGCCTTCATCCTCCGGGGGACAAAACGGCACGGCGAGCGGCTTGCCGTCCGGGATAACGACTCCCTGTGCGCCCTGCAAAAATGGAAGTCTGATATCGGGACCGACATTGTCCCCAACCGGAAGCGCGATCGAAAACGCCCCGGAGGCACCCGGAATCTCCACAGCGAGGACACCAGTCTGTCCAAGGCCGGGAACCTCGGAAATGAATTCACCCGAATCCAGAATCCG
>MNYA01000066.1 GCA_001872985.1 bacterium CG2_30_54_10
ATTTTTTCTTCAGCCTCGAGCATGGCAGGACTCCCCCACGGAGCGTAATTCCAGTTTCGGAAGCGCTCTGTCAGGGTGAAAAACATATCCCGCGCCTGATCTTTCCCCGGGAAGCTGAAATTGTAGGCCAGAATCTGCGTAACCATTTCGAACAGCTTCTTCTGCCTTTCAGGCGGGCACGCGACATCAACGTCATCGAACGAGTTCTGTTGCAGATAAACCATGTCGAGGAACTCGGCCTTCAGGTAGACAACGAAATCTTCGATCGCCGTCCCTTCTTCGCCGACGACCTGCATCATCTCGTAGACGCTCTTTCCCTTTTTCAGGAAGCCATGAGCGTAGGCCACCTTTTTAGGGTCGATCTGGCCCTTGTACTTCGACCAGGATTCGAGCGGGTCGATTGCAGGAAAACGCCTTGCATAGGAACGCGCGTAAGAGAGGCCGAGGAATGCGCCGACCACTTTCAAGGTTCCCTGAGTGACGGGTTCTTCGAAGTTGCCGCCTGCGGGGCTCACCGAGCCGCCGATCGTGAGGGAAGCTTTTCTTCCGTCGTGAAGCTTTACGGCCCCGCCTCTTTCATAGAAACGCGCGATGGATGTTTCAAGATAGGCGGGAAAAGCTTCTTCGCCCGGAATCTCTTCGAGACGGCCGCTCATTTCACGAAGCGCCTGCGCCCACCGTGATGTCGAGTCGGCAAGGACAAGAACGTTCAGACCCTGCTGCCGGTAGTATTCGCCGATGGTGACGGCGGTGTAGACCGAGGATTCGCGGGCGGCAACGGGCATGCTGGATGTGTTGCAGATGATGATTGTCCGTTCCATCAGTGACTTGCCGGTGCGCGGATCGGTCAGATGGGGAAACTCGCGAAGGGTCTCCACCACTTCACCCGCACGCTCTCCGCAGGCGGCAATAATAACGATGTCAACTTCGGCATGGCGGCTGGTTATCTGTTGGAGAACGGTTTTGCCCGCGCCGAATGGCCCCGGAATGCAGTAGGTGCCGCCCAGCATTATTGGGAAAAACGTATCAATGACGCGCTGTTTCGTCACCATCGGAACGGTCGGAAGCAGCCTGGATTCGTAAATTCCGAGGGGGATGCGCACCGGCCAACGCTGAATCATGCTTACCTTGCGGATATTGGAACCCTGCTCCAGGACGGCGATCTCTTCTTCGATCTGGTAGGAACCCGCGGGCTTCACTGATTTGACGGCCCACTCGCCCTGCGCATCAAACGGAGCCATAATGAAGTGATCGAAGATTCCCTCGGGGACTTTCCCGAGATTGTCGGCTGCACGCACCTTGTCGCCGGATTTAACCAACGGGGTGAAATCCCACTTTTTCGTTCTATCGAGCGCGGGAAGATAATTGCCGGCATCGAGAAACCGTCCAAACTTTTTGGCCAACTGGGGAAGCGGATTCTGGAGTCCGTCGATAATCTGGCCAAGAAGACCTGGCCCTAGTTCGAGGGATAGAAGCTCGTCGGTGAATTCCACTTTGTCCCCGATCTTCAAACCGCGGGTAATCTCGAAAACCTGCATGTCGGCTTTCTTTCCACGAATGCGGATGATCTCAGACATGAGCCTGACCCCGTCGGACCGGCAACAATACGCAACCGCATTTTGCCGAATGGCGCCGTCGACCTCGGCGGTCACCATGTTTCCGTAAACGGTGATGATTTTTCCGAACTGGCTCACTCCGAGGTTACCTCCATGAGAATCTTGACTCCCTTGTCGCGGTTCATTTGCGAATGGCGCAGAATAAGGCGTAGTTTGAGTACGTAGGCGATCAATTCCTCGGCCTTGAAGGAATAGCGCTCCGCCTGGCCTTCCAGAAAACGAATTCTCGCCCTGTCCAGGATCTCTTCCCCGGTCAGGGGGTTCTCGACTTTGGAAAATTCCTGGATCAGGAGGGAATGATCGTATTCCAGTGCCTCTTTTGGCTCGCTTCCCTCAATCGCTTCACACGCATCAATCGCATCAATCGCTTCATTCGCTTCATTCGCTTCATTCGCCTCGATCCCTTCAATCGCCATACCGGCCCTACCCGCTCTACTCGCTCTGCTCGCCTTATTTATCTCACTCTTCTCACTGAATTTTGCCGCGATGAGACCGTCTTTGCCCATGTTTTGGGTTCGAAAAACAGCCAGTTGCTCGCGAAGGGTCTTTTCCCAGGTCGACCACCTCACAAGCATCTTTGAACCACGGCGTTCACTATTTTGGGCTATGTGGTCGTAAAACCGCATCCAGACATCGGTCAACCAGCTTCCCTCGGACGAGACGCTGATTTTTTCGTCGAAAAGATCGGCGATGGATTTCGGCAAACCCGCGAAATCGTGGATCTCAGATGAATCATTTGAAATCATCAAGCGCTCATCAATGAGACGATGGAGAATTTCTTCGAGCTCGATGGCTTCAAACACGCACCTCACCTCGTTTCCCGGTGTCTCTCGGGCGAGTTTTGCCACTTCCGCCATCGTAATTGGAGGCGAATCCCCTATGTCCGGCAGCGGAGGCAGGAAAGAAAGGAGGTAATAAAAGCCTTCAGGCATGGGCCGACCTTACTTCGGTAGTGGTAGAAATCAACTGATTAAGGCCTGTCATTGAGAGCGCTGCGAAGCAACTCTCCCGATCCGGATTGCTTCGTCGCTGACGCTCCTCGCAATGAAAAATCGCCATCAGTTCATGCGCTACCACTCCCACCACCTTTACTTCTTCGTCTCCAGCAAGGCGTCCAGAACCTTGCAAAGCTCAGGAGACAACAGCCGCCCGAAAGCCGCGACTACCGATTCGTCGGTGACCTCGATGACCTCAGCGCTGTCAGCTTGGCGGAGCTCGAAGCCGGCTTTTCCCAAACCTTCTGCCAACTTCACGCGAGCCCCGGCCTTTTTGAAGAGATCTTCGACGACTGACTTGGCGAGAGCCTTGCCGGTCTTCAGTTCCCAGGCGAGGCCTGGTTTTTGTTGCTTGATTATCTCGGCAATTGACATTTTGATGACTTCTTCGGCTTCGAGTGAGGTGGAAACCTTCTCAAGCAGCAACCCGGTCGCGACCGCCTCGATTTTTTTCTTGACGATCAGGATCAGGTCACGGGCTGCCAGCTTCATTTCAGCCTCGGATCGTTGGAGTTTCCGGGTAATTTCTTCCTGGGCGTCGTGCTTGAGTTCTTTTGCCGCGGAGGTCGCTTCGTCGATGATTTGCTGAGCACGCCTTTTAGCCTCGGAAATGATTTTTTCGGCTTCCTGACGCGCCCCCTCGACCCCATCTTCCCGCAACTGTTTTGTGAATGCTGCTACATCAGTTGGCATGGCCACCCTCCAGTTTGGGGAGAATCGCAAAAACTTCCTGGGGTTTTCCCCGGCATGCATTATCTATCACAATTGATGGGCTTTTGCAACCCACTATCAGCTTACATGAGCTTCAAACCACCAGCTTTCAGCGGTTTCCCCCGTTCCCATAAAAGTTTTTCTGCGTATCTGCTCAAAAAGAAGGGACATTAGCTGTACCCTCGCCGAAAAGCCCTGGCGTCCTACTCGTCTTGCAATGAAACATGAGTGTGGAACGCGATCGCGCGTTGCGCCAATGTGCCTGACCTGCCGAAAAAGTACCTTTTCGGCGAGGGTCTGGCTGATTCTCAACATTAAGCGAGATTCCTCACATTCGTTCGGAATGACAAACGATGCTGTCATTTCGACCGAAGGGAGAAATCTCTTGCGCCAGGAATCATTGAGTTTCCCCGAATTATTGAGTAGATACCTTTCTGCGCATCACCTCAATAATTCGGGGGAACCATGAAAGCAGACCGGAGGGCGCAAAGCGCCCGACC
>MNYA01000355.1 GCA_001872985.1 bacterium CG2_30_54_10
GGCTCCCCTGGGTCTCGGGGTTCTTCTGGCCAGTCTTTGCGTGCTTGGGGTCATCGGGAGTGGTCGCGCCATCGGGCTTTCGCCGTTCGCGTTTCTTGCTTTCTTTTGCTTCTTTTGCCTCCCTGGCCTTTTTGACAAGATCGGCAATCTGATAGGTCTCGAGCAGGAAGTCCAGCTCGGGCTCGGGCTTGTTTGCTTCTTGTACCCACCAGAGGTTGCGGCTGATCACAGGCTCTTTCCGGCCATGGATCTGACCGAGCGGAACGTAAGCCTTGCGGCGATCGGGAAACCCAGCCAGTGCTTTCTCGGTAATGAAATTGATATCCATTATCTTGGCCTTTTCTGAGCCGATGCAGATCTCGGCGCCGACTCTGGGATACTTCCCATGGAAAGACGCGTAATATTCGTGTTCGTGTGCCAGGCAGCACAACAATCTTCCGCAGATTCCGGATAGCTTTACCGGGTTGAGGCTCAGGTTCTGGTCTTTAGCCATCTTTGTCGACACGGGGTAGAAGTAGGTCATGAACTGCGCGCAGCAAACCTGCTTGCCACAACAGCCAATCCCGCCCAGAAGCCTTGTCTCGTCGCGAACGCCGATCTGTCGCAACTCGATTCTCGTATGGAACGAGGTGGCAAGCGTTTTCAGAAGATCTCGGAAATCGACCTTGACATCTGATTTAAAATAGAAGATCAGACGGCTTTGGTCGAACAGATATTCAGCTCTGAGAAGCTTCATGCTCAAATTCTGCTCGGAAATCAACGTGCGGGCTTTCTGGAAGACTTCTTTTTCTTTCTTGCAGATGTCCGCGAGTTTGGCGCGATCGGCATCCTGAAGGGGACCAAGGATTTCCTTGACGAACGGATCGCTGGAAAGCCTGATTTTCTTATCAGGCGATGCGATTCGAAGGACGGTGGCCACCTCGAACCCCTGCTGGGTGCGAACCAAAACCCTTTGAGTGCTTTCCAGGGGAATGGAGCGCTCCAGGTACCAATGGATCACCGGAAGTTTCCGCAGTCGTAAGGCGACGAACTGGCTCAATTCCTTCCTCCAATTGATGAAAAGACGTTTTCCAAAAGAAGACCTGGCTGAACGTTCCGCGACTGCAGTTCCAGGATTCTTGCGAGAAGCTGTACTTCGGTTTCTGCAAAACCAATGCCGCGAGCCTGGGACAGGGTCATGATATCCTCTTTGCGGTCGAGGTTCAACAACCAAGTTTCATCGCCGGTATGGCCGAAGTGGAAAAGGTCTTCGCACCAATGGCGGAGGCAGTCAAGAAGCCCGTGGATCTGGGCTTGAAAAAGCATTTGCACCGCGAGGCCGAATTGCCAGTCGATGTCCTTGATGATCTCGGAAGCGTAAGCCGATTTTTGCCGAGAAATCACCGTTTCAATTACTTTCTCCAGGCTTTTCCGGGATCGTTGGATCGCGTTCTGAAATGCGCCGGTGAACATAACCGGAAAGGCAGCCGGGAGGCTTTCGGCCATCAAGAGGCCGCGGACAAATGATTTCCGGGATTCAAGCAAGGGGAGGAAAAGCGCGATCTCAGGGCTCTCGAACACACTCAGAGCCGCTTCGAGCGACGGCGCCTCGTTGACTTTTTCCTGAACGTGAACGGAAAACTTTTCAATGTCCTCAAGAAACCTCACCTGGGCTTGGCCGAGCGGAAGATATTCTCCGATCGGGGTCTCAAGGGAAGATAGGGCGAGTGTCGCCCCGAAGGCCCCCTCGGTCAGCGCGTAGAGCCGGGCAACTACCTCGGGGGCCAAGCCGCTGATCTGGACGATCGTATCACGTGCGGCCTTGTGGGATGGGTGATTGAACCTTATCATCTCGCTGCGGCTCTGGATGGTCGGAAGAATTCTCTCAATCTCCTCGGCTATCAGGATGAAAACCACCTTGTCGGGCGCTTCCTCGAGAATCTTCAGAAGACTGTTTGCCGACGACTCATTCAAACGATCGGCAGGGTCGAGAATGAAGATCCGCCATTTTCCAAGGTATGGGTGGAGCATTGCCTGATCCCGCATCTGGCGCACCTGTTCGATTCGGATCTCGTTTCCGAGGGGGCGGATGAATGTGACATCAGGGTGGCTTCCCGCCAGAACCCGGCGGCAGGGAAGACATTTTCCACAGGCTCCGGGTTCACCGTCTGGGGAAATCGTCGGTCCGAGGCACTGCAGAATGGCCGCGAATGTTTTGGCAAGTCGCATTTTCCCGACCGATCGGGCTCCCGCGAAGATGTAGGTCTGCGCTATCCGGTTCTTCCGGAGAGAACCTGTCAGGAGGCGAATCGGTCCGTCCTGCAAATAGATGTTGCAGAATCTAAGAAGGTTGCTTCTCATTTTTCGTGCTCAGAAAAAATTTGATGCTGATGATTACCATGACAACGAACAGAACCGTTACCGCGAATTCGATACCGCGGTGGTGGATATTGGCCGTGAGAATTGCCAGAAGACCGAAACAACTCGAAACCATCCAAAGGAAACGCGTGGTTTCTGTTTGGGAAAAACCAAGCTTCAAAAGTTTGTGATGAAGGTGGTCCTTGTCTGCCTGGAAAATCGGAACGCGTTTTGAGAAACGTCGAAGTATGGCCAGGAATACGTCTATGACGGGGAGACCAAAGGCGACCAGCGGAACGACTAGCGGAAAAAGGATGGTTCCCTTTGTACCCCCTGCGACGGCGAGTGAGGCTGTCAGGAAACCAAGAAAATACGCTCCCGAGTCGCCCATGAAAATCGAGGCCGGAAAAACGTTGAACCTGAGAAATGCCAGCAGTGCCCCCATCAGTGCGGAACTCAGCACCAGCACATTGGTGATCGTGGTTGCGTCCTGAGTAAAGGGGGTGATAACGCGGACGGCGAGAAGAGTCGCGAGGGCGATGAACACGATTCCTCCGGCGAGCCCGTCCACCCCATCGACGAGGTTCACGGTATTGGTCAAGCCTATGATCCAAAGAAGCGTCAACGGATAAGTGAGCAGGCCAAGTGCCACCAAGCCGCGCCCCGAAATGAAGTCGGTGACGAATTCAATCCGGACATGAAAGGAAAACAAAATAAGGCATCCGAGTATCTGGCCGGCAAGCTTGACCCGCGCGGGAAGATCGAGAATGTCGTCGAGGAATCCAACGATGAACACGAACGTGCTTGCGATCATCACCCCGGTCGTCTTAGGGTCGGGGGAAAGGAGGGGAAGTGCTCCCAGAAGGCTCGCGACGAATATGGCAAGCCCCCCGATCCTGGGAATCGGATGAGCGTGGATTTTTCTGGTATCAGGCCGATCGACCAGACCCAGTCGCAACGCTATCCGGCGAACCAGCGGAACCAGCAGCAATCCGCAGATCCATGAGAGGAAAAATGGTATGAATACTTGTTTCAATGGGTAAGTAGTTTATCAGAATCCACCCTAGGGAACAACACATTTCAGGGAATGAAAGCAATTGTGCGGGGGATATCCAAAAAAAACCGGCTTCCATTCTTCGGATGCTATTTTGTAGGAACGACATTTCTGGCTCAATCAATTTCGCTTGGCCAGAGAAACAACAAAACCGGTAAGAGTTTAGCGGTTTGAAAAAATGGAGAACGAAGGAATTGGGCGCATTCCAAAAAAGAGGTAGCCGGTCGAAAGAACAGCAGTGGCAGCGCATCAACGAAGAAGGTATGTCATTGCGAGGAGCGTAAGCGACGAAGCAATCTCGATCGAAAAGATTGCTTCGCTTCGCTCGCAATGACAC
>MNYA01000287.1 GCA_001872985.1 bacterium CG2_30_54_10
GAAGTGAATTCGCAAGGCTCATCCCCCGCGGTCGGGCGCTTTGCGCCCTCCGGTCTGCCTTCACTCTTCCCCCGACTTATTGAGATGATATGTTTAACGGCCCCTGACATGGAATGAGGAATATTCAGCAGGCATGAAATGCGTTTCATAATTGCAGATGTGCATTCCTTTTCGAGCCCCCCTCTGCAAAATGCTATTGTGAGGAGCTCTGTGATTCATCTTGCTCAGTTTTTTTGCTTTACATTTGCCCTTGTCCTTTCATTGGGCTCAGCGGCTTTCGGTGAC
Source organism: bacterium CG2_30_54_10 (assembly GCA_001872985.1). Lineage (GTDB taxonomy): Bacteria > Muiribacteriota > Ozemobacteria > Ozemobacterales > Ozemobacteraceae > CG2-30-54-10. Next base: position 286 of record MNYA01000287.1, read on the forward strand.
GCCGAAAAGAAGGTATCAATCTATTATCAGTGGATGGGTAACTATGGCCAGCCAGCCGGCACGCGCCCTTTTTACACAATTCGCGATTTAGGTGAACTAACGAAGTTATGGGAAAAAATTCATTTTGAGGAGACCGTTCCATCGGTTGATTTCGAAAAATGCATGCTTTTCGTTGCCTGCCCCGGGCCATCAATGTTCGATTTCCAACCGATGAAGGTGGTCGGTTTTTTTAGAAAGGATATGCACTACACGATCCTTATGGATTTCGATCGCCGCAAAACCGGCGGCTTCTGGCGGAATCCTTTTGTCATTGCTTTGCTGCCGAAAGTTCCCAAAGGAGACATTGATGTGATGCGGGTTGGAAACAAACGCAAAAATGAGCCGACCCGCGTTCCGCTTTATACAATCTGGGACATGAGACGAATCCGGGATACACCGCTTATTGCCGCGAAGCCCTATCAGGAGCCTTCCCGTGTGCCTCCGCTCGCCACTTATGGGTTCGATCTCACCACGAAAAGGAACGAGTTCGTCGTGGTATTGAAAGCCCCAAAAGTGGTTGTGGTCAATGCAAACAAGCCATCTACCCAACCCGGGTTCGGGGCCAATCGCCCCCCCAAGTTCATCGCGCCCCGACCTGTCACGAAACCTCCACAGGCCAGTCAGACCAAACCCATAGGGTCTGGCACCAAACCAATTGGCGTTGAGCCGAAACCACCCACTAATCCAACCGGAGAAACTCCAACCCCCCCTGCCGATGGTCCGGCCTCCTCTGCCGTTGACCCCTTCGGAGACGCCTTCAACCTGGACTTTTGACGTTATGCTCCACGCATATATCGGTGACGGAAAAGGGAAAACTACCGCCGGAATCGGCCAGTTGATCCGGGCTCTGGGCGCCGGAAAACGTGTCTGCGCGGTCTTTTTCGACAAGAGCGATCGAACCCATCCGATCCATGAGGCTGTCGTTCTCGAAAGGCTTCAAGTGAAGGTCTCCGTCATGGGTTGCGACCGGTCTCTTCCCGATGGGGGCTTTCGAATGAGCCTTGGCGATGATGATAAGCTGGCAGCCCGTGGCGCTCTTTCGCTCGCGCGAAACCTGATCGGTTCCGGCGACTACGATCTTATCCTGCTCGACGAGATCGTTACCTCTTTATCAAGCGGAGCTTTGGGTTTCGATGATTTCGTTCTTGTCCTTGATGCGGTCACGGAACATCTCGACCTGATCTGCACCGGACGCTGCAGCAACGATGACTGGCTTTCACGCTTTGACCTTGTTTCGCGGATTACGAAGGTTAAACACTATTTCGATCGCGGGTTTGCAGCCAGGCCCGGGATCGAGTATTGAGAGCTCAAATCTCGATTTGCATTCCAAGTTCAAGGACCCGGTCCGGGGGAATTTTGAAGAATGCCTGGGCAGGCCTTGAGTTTGCTGAAAGGAAGGCGAAGAGTGCTTTGCGGCACGGAATCAGGTTTGATTTTCCTGTAGTCAGAAGGGATTCCCGGCCGAGGAAGTAGCTTGTTTTCATCTGGTTGATCTTCAAGCCTTCCCAGCCGTTCATCTTGTCGAGAGCGGCCGGAACGTTCGGGGTCTGCATGAATCCGTAATTCGCAACGATCTGGAAGAACCCCTGCATAAGTGACTTAACCTCGAACTGGCGTTCGGGAGCAACTTCCGGGGTTCCAGCAGTGCGGACAGCCAAAAGAACGATCTGCTCGTGAAGCACCTGGTTGTGCTTGAAATGGTGCAACAATGCCGGGGGCGTCGAATTGAAGTTAGCCGAAAGAAAAACGGCGGTGCCTTTGACCCGCAGAGGTTTTTCTGCTTCAACCGATCGCAGAAAATCGGAAAGCGGGAGCAAGGACTTTTGAATTCTTTCTGCGATCGCTTCCCGTCCCATTTTCCATGTTGTCATGGAGATGAAAAAAATCCAGCCAATCAGCAACGGAACCCAGCCTCCATGGTTGACCTTTCCCAGGTTTGCCAGCAGCATCGGAATGTCGATGGCCAGAAAAAGCCCCGTAATCAGATCGGCTTTCCACAGTGGCCAGTGCCACCGGGTCCTCATGACCTGGAATAGCAAAAATGTGGTAATCATCATCGTTCCCGTGACGGCTATTCCATAGGCGGCGGCGAGGCTTGAAGACCGCTGAAAGCCGAGAACCAAAGCGCAACAGGCGATCATAAGCATGTTGTTAACTTCCGGAACGTAGATCTGACCGCTTGTTTCACTGGAAGTATGGACGACCGTAAGACGTGGCAGATACCCAAGTTGAATGGCTTGCCTGGCCAACGAAAAGGCCCCCGAGATCAGGGCTTGAGAAGCGACTATGGTTGCCATCGTGGCGAGAATAACGAGCGGATAAAGCGTAAAATAGTCGGGGGCGAGCGCGTAGAACGGATTCTCCAGCGCCTCTTTTGATCCGGTCAAAAGCAGAGCGCCTTGTCCGAAATACGAAAGGGTGAGGGCCGGGTAGGCAAGGAAATACCAGGCAAAACGGATCGGCTCCCGGCCGAAGTGCCCCATGTCGGCGTAAAGAGCCTCCGCACCAGTAACCGCGAGAACTACTGAGCCCAGGAGGAAAAAGCCCCTAAAACCCGGTAGAAAAAGTGTGTTTAAGGCAATGAAGGGGTTCAATGCCAACAACACCTCAGGTCTTTTGAACACTCCCAGAAAACCGAGGCCGCCGATGGCAACGAACCAAGCCACCATGATCGGACCGAAAACGGTTGCGACGCTTGCGGTTCCCCGTTTCTGGGCGAGAAAGAGAAAGGTAAGAATTACCAGGGTGAGCGGCACCAGGAAGGGCCGGAAAACAGGGGTCGCCACTTCCAGACCTTCAATTGCGCTTAGTACCGAAATCGCCGGCGTTATGATTCCGTCGGCAAGCAACAGGGCGGTTCCGAAAAGGGCGAAAACAACAAGAAGGTTTTTCGTTTTCGGGGTGAGGTGCCGGCCATTTCCGCCTGGTTCCTTGGCAATGAGAAGGGCTAAAAGGGCCATAATTCCGCCTTCTCCGTGGTTATCGGCATACATCACGAAGCTCATGTATTTTACGACGACAACCATTGTCAGCGACCAGAAGATTAGCGAGAGGATCCCGAGGATATTCTCGGGGGTCGGGAGAAGCCCGAATGGCGGAGTGATGCACTCTTTCAGCGCGTAGAGGGGGGAGGTTCCGATGTCTCCGTAAACCACGCCGAGAGCTCCAAGCGACGACAAAAGAAAACTTCGCCAAATTGTCTGTTCGCCAGCAGTGGGGTCCTGTTCTGGGGATTCGTCAGAGGGTGGGATCTCTTCAAACCCCGGATTGTCGGGAACGAAACACGTTCGGGCTCTGGCACGCGTTCAGGCTTCGGCGCACGTTCAGGCTCCGGCGCACGTTTGGGCTCCGGCGTGCGTTTGGGCTCCGGCGTGCGT
>MNYA01000507.1 GCA_001872985.1 bacterium CG2_30_54_10
CCCTGGTTGTTTTTTTCCTTTTGGGCAGTTGGTTACCATCATGCCTTGGGGTGCAGACGGTACAAATCAGCTCTTCTTCTCCGAATTTGTATGTGGCTTCATACGATTTCAATATCGGTGCATTTCAAAACCGCAAGGTAATTGTTGAAAAAGCCTACTTCAACGCATCCGGGTCCGTTGCAACTTTTTCACCTGTCCAGGCATTCTCGGCCCCTTTTCCCGATTGGCCGACAACATATCCGGTTGCAGCCTGGGAGAGCGTGCTAGCCTCAACCGGAGGCGGGGTTTCTACCGAACTTTCGATCCAGGTTCGCCAAGTATTGCCAGGCTCCAGTCTCGCAATACCTGGCGGAACGTTCCTTTTTTCACGGGTTCCCTTGGGAACCTTTAATCTCCTGGTGTACAAATATTCAAGCGCGGCTGACCTACTGAACAACGCAGTATCCGCGCCTATAGTAGCAACTACCACGGCCAGCAGCGTTTCGCATGCAATGGTTGTTACAAAAAATCGATGCAACTTGTTCTGGGTAAAAGGTTCCCGACTGCATTACTGGAATTTTGATGGAGCCGGAACCCCGCTCGAATATACCTTTCCGTATGCGGATATCGATGGAACCTTCGGGGTTTCGGGGTGTCCGCTCAACGACGGGGCAAAGGATTGGGTGGCAGTCGCCTACCTGGCTGCTGCAACAAATGTCAAAATTGTATGTTTCCCGTCAAGCGATTTTCCGAATTTGGCGACGGCGCCCCCGAGTGTCAGTTCGATAGCTGTTGAGGCGATAGATTCGAACAAGGTCTCGATAGTTCAGAACCCCCGGACCCGAAGGAATTACCTGCTTTATACGAAGGGCTCGACCGCGCGTTATGATGAATTGGATTTCAACAATGGAAACTTTACGACGATCGCGGGCCCGATTGATGCCCCGACTTCGCCACCAAGTTGGCTTGACGACTGGGGGTTTGAACTTGGAGGGTTCGATAATTTCGAGACTTCTTTTTCGATCAATCAAGATACCTCGAACCTTCGAGATGTTCTGGTAAAGAATCCCATCACCGTGAACCAAAATTTCGCTGGTATGGGTTATCCAACCTATTTCCAATTTCGAGATTCTGGGATCGATTACGCCGGGCTGGTTTTTCTGGAAAATAATTTTTCAAGTTATCAGTTCTGGAGGCGGCCGCTGGTATTTCCGGCTACATCGGCCTGGGATGCTTCCACCAAGAGGTTTCATATCGAAGGGCCGCCGTTGCCCGGAAGCGTCGTCACGGTTGAGGCGAATTTCCCGGAGATGGCCACGGGAAGCTGCGTAGCGCACATGGTCAACGCCGCCGGGTTAACCTCGCCATTTGTTGGATCAGCGGGGGTTATTGCAAGTTCGGGGAGCCAGTTCACTTTGGTCTTTGACAGAGACATGCCGCAAAGCTCATATTCATCATGGGTTGGGGCTGCGGCGGGCAAGGAAATCCGGCTTCTCGACGGAGGCGGGGTCGCCACGGGCATCACCTACCTCTCCGGGACGGCGAGAACTCTTACTTTCACGAATGACTCAGATCTTGCGTTCAACAGCGTTTACCAGGTTTCGATCGCCGGCAGCGTAACCGACCTTTTGGGTTCCCAACTTTGGGGACCGGCAACACTCAGCTTCACCACTCAGTTGAGGCAATCCGGGCTTCTCGCAAGCGAGGTGCAAGGGGTCGCCGCGTATTCGGATTCGGGCAGAACGGTTCTGATTCCGTCAGGTTCTGAGATCAACGCGAGCACTACTCTTTTTTTCCGGGTCATCGGGGTCGATCCGGCGCCGAATACGATTGACCTTGCAACATTGGCTTATTCCCTCGATGGAACGGGGCTTGGCAATGTTTCCCTAAATCAGCCTCTAATCGCAACGACCTCCTTTCTGGGGACGACAACGACCTCGATTCCTTGGGGCGGAAGTCACACTCTGACTTATGTGACTGCCTCCCCGACGGCTGCCGTGAATTTCAATGTGAGCTTTCCGACCCTGAGTTCCCTGAGCCCTGCATCAGCCGCTGGAAACGTCCCAATCAACTCCCCGATCGTGCTGATTTTTTCGGAGGCTGTTTTGGCGGGAAGCCTGACCCCTGAAACTCTCCGGCTCCACAGGGCTGGGGTTTTTGTGACTTATACCGCAGCCGTAACAGGCAATGTCGTGACCCTCGATCCGGATGATTCGACGGAAAGTTACCTGAAGACCGACTGCACCTACACCATCGAGATCGGGCCATCGGTTAGCGATCTGTTCGGAAATCCGTTCAACAACTCGCCGGCGACCTATTCAAGCATTTTTACGACCCAGGCTTCTCAGACTTTTCCGACCTCGATTGCCTCTGTAGCTCTGTTTTCGGACAACTCTTTTTTGCCCTCGAGCCAATTAACCGCCGGCTCCGATTTCCCAGCCACCGGAACGGTCTTTATCGAGATGGCAGGGGTTGACGGGAACAATCTTACGCGGGACTCGACCATCGCTTCGATTTCGGGTGGAAACCAGGCGGTTCTTACCGAGACGGCTTCCAGCAGCGGGATTTATCGGGGACAGTTCTCGTTTTCATCCTGGCCGGATCGGGTTCCGATGCCGGTTCAATCGACGGTGACGCCTGGCGCGAGTCTTTCTCTGCTGATAACCTATCCGGGGGTTTCGCCGGTTTACCCTGCATCCGGTTCCACCGGTATACCGGTTTCGGCAGTCGTAAGAGTCAAGGCTGACGAGGCATTGATCCCGGTTTCGGTCACGGGAACTTCCGCGCGCCTTCTTTTGGGCGGGGTTCAAGTGGGAGGGGCAACGGTCGCCTACGACGGAGCCGCGAAGGAAATCACCATTACGCCATCGGCGAATCTGGTCAGCGAAGGACTTTATGTCGTCGATGTTCGCGGGGTTACTGACGTTTTTGGGAATCCGTTGCTTCAGCCGCTGAGTTTTCAGTTCACCGCAGCGGATACTCTCGGGCCGACAATCGTTTCACACGCGCCTGTCAACGGCGAAACCGGGGTGATAATCAATCGTCAGGTCGTCCTGAACTTCTCGGAGAACATCGCCGTCTGGACTGTTAGCAAATCAAGCATACAACTGCTTCGAGACGGGGTCACGGCGAGTTTTTCCCTTTCCACGACTGGAAATACCGTAAACATTGTTCCGGATGATACCCCCGAGCATGGGTTGCAAGTGGGTAGCAATTACACCTTCCTGATCGGAACAGGCGTTCAGGATCTGAACGGAAACCCCTTCTCGAATTCTCCCGCGACCTATTCGGCAACATTTTCCACCCAGCCGCGCAGCACCCCGCCGGCAGCGATGTCCTCACTGCTTTTGTTCAAGGACGCTCTCCGGTCGCAAGGTTTCCTCGCGAATGGGGCGGTCAGCGGAAGCGCGACGATTTATCTGAAGATTTCCGGAACCGATGGAGCGACCCAGACGCTCGATATCACTACCGCGACTTTGAAGTTGTCATGGTCCGGGGCCGGGCCGGGGGCAGGCTATGCGATTCGGGTCGCGGAAACGGCGTCCGATTCCGGAGGGTTATATTACGGACAGATTGCGTTGGATTCGATTCCGCTCTATGGGTTTCCCGTTCCAGCGCCACCGACAACCTTGGGAACCCTTTCCTGGCAGTGTGAAGAGCCGGCTCCTCATGGCGCGACGCTCACCATCGCCTTCCCGCAATGGTCTCCAGCGGGAACACGGGTCTGGCAG
>MNYA01000161.1 GCA_001872985.1 bacterium CG2_30_54_10
GGAGGCTGGAAGCCTCCGCCACTTTTCGGACATTCACAACAAAAATACAATTTCCTAAGAAATAACTCATCGGTTTTGAACTGTTTTTTTGATTTGGTTGTGCTATTCTTCGGCAATGATTTCCAGAGAAAATTTAGAGGCAATTCGAAAAAAATATCGTAAATTGAAAACCGAGTTCGATGAGCGAAGTCGCAGAATGTGTGCAGGGACTGAGGCAAAAGCTCTGGGACGCGGTGGAGTTCGCGCAGTCGCCAAGGCGACCGGCATTGCTGAGAGCGCGATTAGAATTGGTTGCCATGAAATTGAAGCTTCTTCATATTAGAAAAAAAATGCAAAAACCCGGCGAATCAGGGAAAGTGGCGATGGCAGGAAGGCTTTAACAGAAACAGACACTCGCCTTATTCCGCTTTGGACGCTTCGGTTGAGCCCCTGTCGAAGGGCGCACCCATGTCTCCCCTCAGATGGACATGCAAGAGCACTCGAAAACTTGCCAAAGAATTGAGTCAGCAGGGGCATCCTGTTAGCCAGACCCTCGCCGAAAAGGTCCTCTGGTATTTTCATGGAACCACCCCCGCTTCAGATGACGTTTTTATGTAGGGAGAAAGGTGAGTGGAGCCCCCTCGCGGCAGCCAAATTGTCCCCCGATGGCCAAAAATGGGGAAAAACGCGGTCCCGCATTGCGCCGAGATGCCGCCCTGCGGATAAAAAAGGCTTTTCGGCGAAGGTCTAGCCAGACCCTAGCCGAAAGGGTACTTTTTCGACAGCCTGGGCATGTTGGCACCACGCATGACCGCGTTCACCACTCATTTGCCATTGGGAGGCGAGTTGGGCGCCGAGGCTTTTCGGCGAGGGTCCAGCCAGTGGCCAGAATTCAGGAGTCAGATTTTGAGAAGTTACTCCTTGTGGAACCGCGGAATTAGGGAACCTTTGGAAATTTCAAAGGTCAATTAAGACACTCAGATGCGTTGAGTCATTTTCAGGAGGTTTGATGATGAACCGGTTAGGAATCCGCCGTTTGGCGTTAGCGATTTTCGTATGCTTTCTTGGTATTTCCTGGTTCGGTATCACGGCATTTGCACAGATTCCGGCGTCGGTGAAAGAACTTCAGGACACTTTTATAAAAGTATCCAGGGAGTTGAAGCCGAGTGTCGTGAACATCCGAGTTGAGCGGACGGCTGACCCTGGCGGAATCCACTGGATGAATCCGGGCGGCGATGACGATCGGGATGGTCCTCCGATGGATGAATTTTTCAAGCATTTCTTCAAAGGAATGCCCAAAGGCCACGGTTTCCATTCGCCTGCGCCCTTCAAATCCGAGGCGGCGGGCTCTGGTGTCATTTTTGACCCCAAAGGGATCATCCTCACCAACAATCACGTCGTGAAGGGCGCTACATCTATTTCCGTAAAATTCTCTGACGGCCGGGAGATGAAGGCCGAGGTGATCGGCCAGGATCCGCAGAGCGACCTTGCGGTTATCAAGGTTGCCTCCAAGGACCCCTTGCCGGCAGCCAAGTTCGCGGACTCCGACAAGGTGGAGGTCGGACAATTTTGCATCGCGGTTGGAAACCCGATGGGTCTCGAACAGACGGTGACGAGCGGGGTCGTGAGTGCTATTGGGAGATCCGGAATCGGCGCTTCCCCAATTGAGGATTTCATTCAAACCGATGCCAGCATCAACCCGGGAAACTCAGGCGGACCGCTGGTCGATCTCGGAGGAAATGTGATCGGGATCAACACCCTGATTTTCACCGCCCCTGGAAGTGGAATTGGCTTTGCCATTCCGTCTTCGATGGCTTCACGAGTTGCCAGGCAGATTGCCGAGCATGGGAGCGTTGAACGGCCGTATATGGGTATCAGCATGCAGGCCGTCACCAACGAATTGGCGGAGCATTTTTCGCTCGCGGACAAAGACGGCGCGGTGGTAATGGATTTGACTCCGGACGGGCCGGGTGCGAAATCCGGCTTGCAGCAGATGGATATCATCCGGAGTATCGACGGGCGGCCGATGAAAAGCACCAACGATGTCCAGAAATACGTTCTTTCCCAAAGCATCGGGAAGACGGTCAACATGGAGGTTTTGCGCGGCGGCGAAAAGAAGGAAATTCAGGTCAAGCTTGAGATGATGCCCAAGGCTTACGGTCTTCGTGATCCGGAAGATATCGCATCCGGCAAACGTGAAAAGGGCGATGATAAGAACACAACATCCAAACAGCTTGGTTTTTCTTTTCAAGACCTTACCCCCGAGCTGGAGAAAGCCCTCGGAATCGATGGCAAGAAGAAAGGCGTTGTCGTGACTGACGTTCAGGATGGGTCCGCCGCTGAAAAAGGCGGTCTGCAGCCCCAGGACGTTATCACCCAGGTGAACGGGATGCCGGTTCATGACGAAGCGACCCTCCGGCTTGCGATTGGAAAGGGCTCTTCAGGAAAGAAGAGTTCGGTCTTCGTCGTTGCGCGTGATGGAGTTCCGATGTTCCTGGTTATTCCTTCCACAGATTAGAAAAAGACGTATCTACTCAATAATTCGGGGAAACTCAATGATTCCCGGCGCAAGAGATTTCTCCCTTCGGTCGAAATGACAGCATTGTTTGTCATTCCGAACGAATGTGAGGAGTCTCGTTTTATGTTGAGAATCAGCTAATGCCCCTTCTTTTTGAGAAGAGACAAAAAGACTTCTTCGAGAAACCACGTTCTCTTCCGATGAAGGTTTCAGCTTTCATCCAAGAGGTTCGCATAGATGGTCAAGGAAATGTTCTTCGCTGTCACACTCACCTTGATTTTCTCCGTTGGAGTTGGGGTTCTCTTCGTCAGGACCATCGCCGAGCTGATGGAGATCTTCCTGAACAAAAATCCAGATCCGGAGGAGGCGCCACCCTCACTCCAGAGGCATTGAATGAGTCAGCTCAAAAATATAACGCCCGGGTGACAACCGGGACAGTCATTTTTGTCGCAAGGTTCCATGGATCGAGCAATGAAAAAAACGCCTGCCGTCCCGTGAAATTATCGAGAAGGTTCCGCTGGCCGGGCAAGTCGGCGGCGTGGGGAAAATGCCTTCTTTTAAGAGTTTCTCCGGGTCGTAGCGTGACATTTTTTTCTTGGCTTTTTTGTCGTAGTACATAACTCCAAGAATCAAGGATCTCATCGCCGAATAGCATCGTAGCCTCTGATCTTTTTCGAAATCGGTGATTTTCTGTATAGCCGCCTGATAGTTTTTCCGGGCTTTCGAATATTCGAAAAACATTCCCCGCTGCTCTTTTACATCGATTCTCTTGTTGTCTTGCTGATAGATTTGTTTGACCAAGCCGAGGTAGGATTTCTGATATTCCCTGTGGACTTCCTGGAATTTGAACTTGTCGAAAATGCTCCGGGTGTCGGTTGCATCAAGGCTTATCGGTGGCTCAGAAACGCCGGGGGTGTCGGGGGGAACAAGGGGCTCGGCACCATCGCCCCCGCACCCGAGGATTTCAGACAATACAAAAACAATTCCCAAGGCAACCAAAGAAAATGCCTTGAAAAATGTCAAATCTCGATCTTTTCGTGTTTCCCTTGCCACGTTTCAAACAAGTCATCTTACTGGCGCCTCCCCTGGAAGTCAATTCGCATTCCACCCGGTACGGGGGCGCATTCCAAAAAAGAGGTAGCCGGTCGAGAGAACAGCAGTGGCAGCGCATCAACGAAGAAGGTGTGTC
>MNYA01000352.1 GCA_001872985.1 bacterium CG2_30_54_10
GGATGAGCCTCGCGAATTCACTTCGCGAGGCGAAGGGGGGCGCGTGCCCCCCTTTATTGAGAAGTTACGTTTTTTTGTATCATCTCAATAAGTCGGGGGAAGAGTGAAGGCAGACCGGAGGGCGCAAAGCGCCCGACCGCGGGGGATGAGCCTCGCGAATTCACTTCGCGAGGCGAAGGGGTGCGCGTGCCCCCCTTTTTTGAGAAGTTACGTACAAAGGTGCATAAAAAATTTCGAATTTGTGAATTCAATTTTTGCTTGTACCAGGTTTTTCCCCTATTCCCTGGCTCCCTTTTTACCTGGTCAGCCATGGCAACAAATGCCTTCAGGCCGGGCGGATGTCCTGGCCCTCGCGAGAAGCTCTTTTATGGCATCCATCATTGCATCAACGCTGATCGAACGCATGCAATCATTGGTTCCTTGTGGACATACCGACTGTCTGCAAACCTTTCTGCAGGAATCCGTCCGGACCAGTGCGGCCAATTCGGCCAAGGGACCGGTACGCGCCATGTCCGTCGAACCCACGGGAACAACGAGGGGAACTTTGAGAAGTGCGCCAAGGTGCATCGTTCCTGAATCATTGGCTAAAAGCAACCGCGAGCAAGCCAGAATTCTTATCAGCTCGTCGAGCGAGGTTCGCCCTCCCAGATCCAGGGCCAGACCAGGCAAAGCGGCGGCAACTCGCGCCGTAAGAGCGATCTCGGTCTCGTTGTTGGAGCCGGTAACCACGACCCGCCAGCCAAGCAGGTGATGAATGCGCAGCGCCACCTCGGCAAATCTTTCGGCAGGCCACCGCTTGGCCTCGCCGAAGGCGGCGCCGGGGGCTATGACCGCATAGTCCTCGTCGGATTTCAGGCCAAAATGTTGGAGGGTGGCGGTGCGAAGATCTGACGGCAGCTTCACCGTCGGCAATGGAGCGGTGATGTCCGGCAAGCCGGCAGCCGCCACCAGATGGACATGTAAACTTGATTCGTGTTGTTTTTCAAACCGCGCCGGAATCGGCAGCGCCAAGGTCAAAAGCGCGCTTCGCCCTTCAGATGCATAACCGGCACGCATCGATCCGCCGCAAAGGAAAGCGTGCAAGGCGGAACGAAACGAATGTGGAAAAACCACGATGATGTCGTAGGCACGCCGCCGCAAGCGAAGGATTTCCGGCAAAAGTCGCCAGAACGGACGTTTTGTGTCCATTGCGCAAATGTTCCCAATTCCGGGATGCAACTTGTACAAAGGCGCAAGATGAGGTCGGGTGATGACATCGACTTTTTCGGTTGAGCCGATGGCTGCATTCGCAATTGCCGAAAATGACATTATCACATCGCCGACCCAATTCAGGCCTACAACAAGAACTTTCATGCGGCGTTCTCCAAAAAACCGGAAACCTCGCGGGCAATGCTTGGCCAAGGGAGATCCCGGCAAGCCCAGTTGCCTACAGGGCAGACCGCCCTCTGACCGTGCAAACTGCATGGTTTGCAAGGCAAGGTTCTCGAAAAGACCTTGGTTCTTGGTGAAGGGATCGGGCTGAACCCGAGAACCGGATCGGTCTGGATGAACACCCCCACGACTGGGATTCCCACGGCTCTGCCAAGATGCATCGGCCCGGAATCCGAACTAATCAATCCATTTGAAAGCATCATCAAATCAGGAAGACGGTTGAGGGGAAGGCGGCCACGGAAATCGACGAAGTTCCCGGTCAGTGCCGGCTCCGGGCAATCACCGATCACCACGGGATTGTGGAGCGCGTCCAAAAACGCTTTTCCCGCGGCTTTCGGCAGGATTTTCCCGATTTGGGAAGCCCCCGGGTGGAACAACACATAGGAATACGGTTCCAGACCGCGCTCAGTCCGAAGCCAGTTTTGGGCCTCCAAAAGCCTGTTACTGGGGAAAACCAACCCGCCATCAGGCGCGGCGCCGGGCGTGCCGACGGTTTCGAGATAACGCTGCCAGACCGGGCGCGGTTCGCCTCCGCTCAACGGGTATTTTCCAAAAGCGCTTCGGATATTCTCGATGCAGTCGCGTTTCCGATACCGGGTGACCGTGGTTCCGATAATGGTCGAAAGGAATATAGAGGCGAGTTTTCCCTGGAGATCATGGACACGATCGGGTTGAAGAGCCCTCAGACGGCGGGCGAGCGGAAAAAGATCGCCGATTTTTCCCCACACGTGAACCCGAGCTGGCAGAAAGGGCGCAAGCTGGGACCATCTGCGGTGAATGACCCACTCAACCTGACTACCGCGTGCCGCCAATGCTCTCGCGGCCGGAACCGCCAAAAGAAGGTCTCCCATTGCGGTGAAACGAAGAAGAATTTCAACCGCCATTCGCAAGGAAACCTGAACGTTCGAGTTTTTCAACCGTCTTGGAACTGGCCCCAGCCATCTTATCAAGAACCGACTTGGCTTTACGACCGGCTTCCACGAAGGGGGCCGGGTCGAAGAGAAACTGCCCGAGGACATCCTGAAGCGCTTGCCGGTCGTTAACCACGTAAAGCGCACATGCACGTCGTAGCGCCTCGGATTCTGACGGAAAATTCCATGTGTGAGTGCCTGACAGGATCGGAACACCGCATGCAGCGGGCTCCATAAGGTTATGCCCCCCACGATCGACAAGGCTTCCCCCAACGAAAGCCAGGGATGAAAGTGCGTAGAGCTCGCGGAGGGAACCGAGGGTATCGATAAGAAGGACATGCGGGGCAGGGCGCTTCCCTTCGCTCAGGCGGGAGTAGGCCAGATGGCGCTCGGCAAGAAGTTTCTCGATTTCAGCAACCCGGTCCATTTTGCGCGGGGCGATGACCACGGTTGCATTCAGACCGGGCCAATACGGGTCCAGGGCATCGAGGATGATTCGTTCCTCGCCATGGTGCGTGGATCCGAAGCAAAAAACCATCCTCCCCGGGGGGATGCCGAACTTCGTTCGCAACGCCTTAAGATCGTGAACCGGCTCTTCGTAGTCGTATTTGAAACAGCCTAGAGCGGCGATCCGATTGGCGGGAACACCCAGAAACTGGTATCTCTTCGAGTAAACCCGATCTTGGGTGTAGACAAAAGCGAGGTTGGAAATCGCCTCGGAAAAAAGAGATTTGAAAAGGCGAATGAACCGAACTGTCCTCTCATTAATTCGCCCGTTGACTATGCCGTATCGAATCTTTTTTCGGGCGAGGGTTGCCATAAGCAATGGCCAGATCTCCGTTTCGCTTATCAGCAGCAGCCTCGGTTTCATCCGGGCAAGAAACGGATTCAGACATTCCGGAAGCTCGATTGGAAGAAGGGTCGCATGCCCGCACAAGCCGTCATCGACAAGCCTTCGGTATCCATCCATGGTTGTGGCGGAAGCAAGAATCCGTTCTTTCCCGATCGATTTGCCAAGATATCGAAGGAACGGCCTAAGCGTGATGATTTCACCGAGCGAGGCTCCATGCACCCAGACTGTGAAATCGCTTATTTCCTCAAGGGGTTCGTACCTTCCCTTGCGAAGAAAAACCTCTTCCTTTTCGAGGCGAGCCAGCGGGAAGAGGTCGAGCAACTCGACCACTCCACGCAACAGCCACTCATAGCCGTTCAAAGATATTTCCATGAAGCCTCGTAAAGGAACCTGCCCCGCATCAATCGGGACGAACTATCTACAATATACTTCCCCCTTGCATAAATCCGCAATGTCTCTGATACGTGGTTAACATAAGAATATCTGTAAGTGTTTAGCCTGCTGAAGTGAATACCTCGAACCCTCGCTCAAACAGACACTTTGGAAAATTTACATGCCAATTATCGAGAAGCGGGCGTAAC
>MNYA01000361.1 GCA_001872985.1 bacterium CG2_30_54_10
CGCTCAAACGGTGAATGGTTCCGCCGCAATCCCAAGCCCGAAGCAGCGATATATTCAATATCGTTGCGTCTTCGAAAAAAGTGCTTTTGCGGACGATCCTCTGCTCCAAGACGTTTCTTTCTCGGTTCGCGGGTTGCGAGTTCTCGCGATAACCAACGACTCCCCCCTGGGCATTTCCCAGGGTCAGGACAACGTGACCTTTCGCGCAACCCTTGAAAACTACCACTCGGCCCCGGCGACTCTGACATCCGCGGTGTTATCTCCGTCCCTTGGGAATTGTTCGATTTCCCTGGTCAGCCCAACAGTTCCTTATTCGATTCCGGCGTTATCAACCATTACCGCAACTTTTTCTGTTTCCGTTGATTCCAATTCCCCCACAGGCACCTCGACATTCGATTGCGCAGCCAGCGCCACGGCTCCTGGGCTGACGTTCGAGGACAATGGGGCGGATACGCCTCTTCAGGTCTGGATCAGGAAAAAAGCCGATCTTTCCATTTCGGCGATCGATGCAACACCCTTCAAAGTCAGCAAAGGCCAAAAGAACATCCCCGTGCGAATGTTCGTTGACAACCTGGGCGAAACACCCTTTTCTTTTGGCGGCGCAACTTTGACGTTTTCTTTCGGGACCCACCTTGCGACAATGTCCACCCCTGCCATCGGAACGATCGTCTCCGGCCCGGGAAGCATGACCGCGACGTTCACGGTCGAAGTCGCTTCTTCGAGCCAGTCCGGGGAAGCAACCATCGGCGGAACCGCATCAGGGACGAATACCTTTTCAAACAAAATTACCGACGATGCCACAGCTACCACGGAATTCCTCTGGATCATTCAATCCCGCCCTGAGTTCGTAATCGACACGATCGTTGCATCCTCCATCGTCACAGTTGGCCAGACCGGAATTCCTGTCCAGGTGACCACGATCAACATCGGCGAAGCCGAAGCCTTCTGGGATTTATCCAGCTTTACTTTTTCGTTGGGCGCTTACGACAATGTCCACCCACTCTCGGTAATGCCGACAAACCTCTACGGGGACTACGTCGCGACGACAGTCTGGTATGCCGTCGATGTTTCTCCCCTTTCAGCGACCGGGGTCGCCACAATCGACGCGAATCTTGTCCGGGGCCGGGATGTTAACGACCCGGAAACAACCATTGAAGACAATTGGGCTCTTTATCCGGCAACCTGGACGATTGTCAAAGAATATGTAACCACATACAAAGACCCCGGGCTCCTCATTCCTGCAACCAGCTTCAACAGGCCACCCACCGGAAACACCCAGGTATACGCGAAGGGGCAAGGCCTTGCTCCGTATACCGAATACGCAGTGCGGTGGTTCAATGCATCCGGCGCCCAGGTCGATTTTACCGACCCCCCTCTGTCGACGAATGCCAGTGGAGTTTTGAGCAACCAGTATGGGCTGACCGCAGCATCGCCGATTGGCATTTGGACGGTTCGGGTTACAAACCCATTGGGCACGGTTGTAAATTGCGAGACCAATTTCACGGTCACCACACCGGCGAGCGCGAGTGTCGCCATTTACCTTCCCTCGACCGTTTCGGTAGGGCAGACGTTCGTCGCCACCATGACGATGTCTACCATCGGCGCGGGGGTAAATTCCGCCCAACCGAGCCAGATAGCAACCTCTGGAACCGGCGTGGCAACGATGACCGGCGGTCCCACCCCTTTGGTGCAGGTTATTCCGCCGGATGGTCAGGCAACCTTCACCTGGACCTGGAATGCCTTAACCCCTGGAACATTCATAGCTTCGGTCTCAGGTTCCGGATTTGACGCAAACTCGGATGATCCACTGACCACGGCGACCGAATCGTCGAACGTGTTGACGATTCAGACAGCCCCCGTTCTCAGCGTGGTAAACATCGCGGCAACCCCTACGACTGTTTATAGAAATGAAACCGGGATCGAAGTGGCCATGCAGGTCCGCAATACAGGCCAAGCCGGAGCTTCGATCGAGGCGGCCTCTCTCTCTTTCACAGTTGGCACTTACACTCAATCGGTTGCTTCCCCTTCATCTTTGCCTTGGACATTGGCGGGGGGCCAGAATGCGACATTGACCTTCACCGTTGCCGTTGACGCACTCTCACCGCTCGGAGCTTGCACCATTACAGGTTCTTTCCGGGCTCACGACGTAAACAACCCATCCACGATTTTCGGTCCGAAAAATGGAACCGATACCTGGACGGTGAACAGTGTCATCGGTTACTGCTCCGCTAATGCCAACTTCAATCCGGAGCAGTACACCTTCAACGTCGGGCAAACCATTTTTGTCCGCTTCGAGGGTCCCGCGACCAGAAAAGACTACTACATCCAATACTTCAATGCGCCTACAGGCGGCACTCAGGTGGCTTCCTCGCCAGCGCTTTATTCCAGAAAGTATGCAACCTACGATGATTTCCAGCTCATTACGGCCGGTTGGGCGCCGGGGAATTACCGCGTGAGAATCACGAAGTCCGGCACGTGGACAGACCTTGGAGTTCAATACTTCAAGGTCCAGGTTCCGGGAAATCTTGTCGCGACCCTGACGATTGCCCCCACCGAGGTCTACGTTGGCGACACATTCACCGTAAGCCTCGCGACGACCAACAACATTTCCACCGCTGCATCGACGATCACCACGGCGACTCCTTCCGCCTTAACTCCAGTCGCAACCAGCACTGGCAGTGCGACCCTGGTTTCCGGCCCTACCCCCTCTTCGGTTTCCTTGGCCGCGGGAGGCGTTGCGACCATAACCTGGACGTACAATGCCACGGCTGACTCGGGCGCCGGTGACTACGCACTGACCGCCCTGCTTGCAAGTTCCATTACCGGAATCGACATCAATACCGGCTTGGCCACCGGCTCGAATAAATGCGTTTCCAATAATTTGAAAATTTACAAGGAATCCCTGGATCTTTCGGTCACCACCTGGGATCTCGGATCGGGCGGCCCCGGCGACACCCTGGCCACGGTTTCGGCCACGCTGACTAATGGGGGCAACTCCGACTTTACCGCGATCCGCTGGTCGAAATACGATTTCGCCGGCCCCGGTGGAAATTCAATACCCAAATCGTATTCAATACTCGACCCAGACCCCGTCGGATCGTTGGCATCCGGATCGAACATGCCCGTGTATTCCTCGTTGATCGTTCCCTACGGTCAGGCAACCGGAACCTATATCGCCACCATGTCGGTGTTTGAGGACAAGAACGGCAGCACCTTCCGCGACTTTGGTGAAGCCTTTGATATGTTCAATCCCAAAGTATTGGTTCTTCCAAAAACAAAAATTGTCGCCCTCACCGAAATGGTTGATTTTGGAGTTTGGCCCCCGGATAACAATACTGCCACCATGCCGGTGAGCATCCTCAGCGCGGGAAACATCAGCCTCGCCTCCGTAAAAATCAGGAAAACCAACGGGGACGTAACTCTTTACAAAGACAGTTCCGTCATCTCCCAGAACCCCGGGCCGATGGCGGTCATGCAAACGTATGTCGCGAGTTTCGGCATCTATATTCCCCCTGCTTTTGCTTCGGGGCTTTATATTGCCACTTACACGGCCTGGGATGACGTTGACGGCGACGGAACCGTGAACGGCACGGAAGCCAGCGACACTTTTCAGGGTCGGGTAAACATCGCAACCAAGAAATTTACCTGCGACTTTTCGCCTGTCAATGCAGGAAATGCCACACCACC
>MNYA01000384.1 GCA_001872985.1 bacterium CG2_30_54_10
CCTGCCGGCGCTTGCCTCATGCCTGCCGGCTCTTGACTCCTGGCGTAGCGGGCCATGATCCCCTTCCTCAAGATGTTCCACCCGCCCTTGAAGGTCGTTCAGAGCCGAGCCAAAATTATCGAGCTTTCCTTGGATCTCCAGGCGATTTTTTTTCTCCGAACCGCTGAAATTCGCTGTGGGAAGGCTCGTCAAACGAGTCTGAACCTCATGACGGCCGGCCTCGATTTCCTGGAGGAGGTCGTTCGCGAAAAGACATTTTTTGTCGGCTGCATGAAGCATCTCGCGCAACTCTTCGATCTTTGCCTCGAGAACTTTGAGGTTCTGGCTTGAGACAAG
Organism: bacterium CG2_30_54_10; assembly: GCA_001872985.1. GTDB lineage: Bacteria > Muiribacteriota > Ozemobacteria > Ozemobacterales > Ozemobacteraceae > CG2-30-54-10. The sequence continues at coordinate 337 of MNYA01000384.1, forward strand.
CTCCATCTGCTCAAGAAGCTGATTGAACGATATTTCGAGAGCTTTCATTTCTTCATGGACACGGGAAATCTTCCGCTCTCCTATCTTCTTCCCGACGAAAAAGCAGACGAAAAAAACAACGGTCAAACAGATGCCAGATTGAATGACGACCCACATTTTCCGTATCCACCCAAAAAGTTGCCTCATTATATCCATCAATTTCAAGTTCCACAAGCCACGAAATTGAAACATTTTTGGTAACTTCTCAAAAAAGGGGGGCGCTTTGCGCCCTCCGGTATGCCTTCACTCTTCCCCCGACTTCTTGAGATGATACGTGCATTCCCCCAAAAAGGTCATGCGGAAAAATGTTGATTCCCTGAATTGGCCGCTATCAGCAACGATCAATTGTCCTTCTGGTTATTGGGATGTTACCATTTTCGAATTTCCAAAAAACGGCGCTTGACTTTAATTTGGTTATTTGGTATATATGCCAAATATGAATGAAAAAACGAATGCCAATTACAAGGCGAGAGCGGAGATCATCAAAGCGCTCGCTCATCCTTCGAGACTCTTCATCATCGACCAGATCACCAACGGGGAACGAAACGTCCAGGATTTGACCTGCCTCGTCGGCGCGGACATTTCGACCGTATCCAAACACCTGGCGATTCTCAAGAATGCCGGAATCGTTAAAATCGATAAGCGAGGGGCGCAGGTGTTCTACTCGATCAAGGTTCCCTGCCTTCTTAAGTTTCTCCCCTGTGTCGAGGCGGTATTGAAAAACAACGTCAAAGAGAGAAAGGCCTGCCTTAAATGAATTCATCGAGAAAAGTTTGTTCCATTCTATTCCTGTTGGCTTTTGTTTCACCTTCCTGGGCAGCGGAGCCTTTGCCGATTTCGAAGGCGGTTCAAAAGGCTCTTAATTACAGCCCATCGATCAAAGCGTCAAAAGACGGCGAAAGAGCCGCATCCGAGAAGATCGGCGAAGCCCGTTCCATGAAGGGAATGAAGGTTTCCGTAAGCGTCTCGGATGCCAGCCTGAACAGCCCGATGCTGGCATTCGGGGCGCGTCTGAACCAGGGGCGTATTGACAAGACCGATTTCGACCCCGCGAGGCTGAATGACCCCAATTCCATAAACAACTTACAGGTCGGTGCCCAGGTGATTTTTCCGATCTACCTCGGCGGAATGGATTATCACGCGGTTCAAGCTGCAAAGCGAGGCCTGGAGGCGACAGGGAATGACTCAAAGAGAATGGAGGAAGACATCATTTTCCGGGCCATTGAAACGTATCTTGGGGTCATTCTAGCTCGGGAGGACGTTCAGGTCGCACAGAAGGCTCTCGATGGCTCCCGTGAAAGCGTTCGGAATGCGCAGGCCGCGATGGATGCCCAGCGGGCGGTTGAGTCCGACCTTTTGCAGGCGAAGGTTCAGGATTCCCAAAATGAAGAAACGCTCCTTCGCATGAAAAACCAGTTAGCTTTGGAACTCGATAGGCTTGCATCAATAATGGGAGAACCCTCGGCCAAGGAATATGACTTGAACATGCCTTTTCTTTCGCAGGAGTGTTCCGCATGCAGCGAAGAACCCGGAAAACTGCTCACCCAGGCTTTGGCCCGAAGGCCCGATTTCCTCAAGGTTTCAAGTCAGATCCAAGCGACAGACCATTTTGAAAAGATGACGCGAGGAACGACCCGGCCGCATTTGGTTCTCGGCGCTACGGCCGAAAACAGTCGCGACGGATTCAGCGGCGATAATCACGGAAATGGAATGGTTTTCGCCCGCATGGACTGGAACATCGCCGATGGCGGCGAGGCCGGCCACAAAGCCCAAGGATCCCGATTTCAACAAGACCAGTTGAAGCGCATGAGGGACGCGCTTGCCGACCAGATTCATCTTGAGATCCGTGAAGCGATAACGAATATCAACAATTCCCTCGAGCGGATCAGGGTCAGCAGGCAGGCTGTCGACCAAAGTCAGGAATCGTTGCGCATTCTTCGTGACCGTTACAACGTGGGTATGGCAATCATGAGCGACCTTTTGGGCGCCCAGAACTCATTGCTTTCCCATCAGATGAACCACATGAAAGCCTTGTACGACTATTCCCTCAGTAAAGCCCGATTGAAAATGGCGCTTGGGGAACTGGACCTCGAGCACTGCGAAATACTCCGTACCCCTGAAATCAGTAGTGACGACGGGTTATACGGAAAGAAATTAGGACAGCCCTGATCGAAAGGATCGTTTCAATGCAAATAAGGACAACAGTGAAAAATATTTTTGCTCTTTCAATCCTCATCTTCAGCGCTGCCTCTGCCGGCGCTGGCGCTGGCGCTGGCGCGGAAGAGCCGGCCTGGGTTTCCGCTGCCCGGGTTGAGCACGAGCAGTTCTACGAGGCGGTTGGCACGATTCAACCCCGCATGGTCACCACGCTTTCCAGCAAAGTGATGGGAAACGTCCTCGAAGTCCTGAAACGCGAAGGGGATAGGGTGAAGCAGGGCGAGACCGTTGTAAAGATCGATGCGAAGGATGTTGACTCGGATATAGCCGGCGCTCGTGCAGGGCTTTCGGAGGCATCATCGATGATGGCCGAACTTGAAAAGGGGCTGATAGCCGCAAACGCACAGAAAGATCAGGCCGAGGCGAACCAAAGGATGTCCGAATCGAACTTCGAACGCATCAAAAGCTTGTATGAAAAAAAGTCCGTCAGCAAGCAAGAATTCGAGCAGGCCGAGACCCAGATGAATTCGGCGCAGGCTCAGGTGAGGGCAGCAAAAGCGCAGGCGGCGGGCCTCGTCGCGAAGCGATCCACGATTTCAGCCCGCATGGGACAAGCTCAAGCGGGTATTAACAAAGTCGAGACGATCAAGAACCTTGCCGAAGTCGCAGCGCCGTTCGCCGGGCGGGTGACCTCCCGACGGATCGAGCCAGGAATGCTCGCCGCGCCCGGTGTTCCCCTGCTTGTCATCGAAGACGAGACTCAGCTCAGGTTCGAGGCGGTCGTCCCGGAAAGTCTGATCGCAAGCGTAACCCAGGGAGACAAGATTCAAGTTCTGGTTGACGCCCTCAGCGGCCGGCCCCTCGAAGGAACCGTTGCGGAGGTCATGCCGTCAGGGGATGCGCTTTCACATACCTTTGTCGTCAAGATCGGCCTTCCCTTGGAACCAGGGCTTCGAACTGGAATGTATGCCCGCGGCAATTTTCCGCGCGGATCGGAGAAGGTTCTACTTGTACCGGGAGCGGCAATTGAATACCGTGGGCAACTTGAGGGAATCTGGATCGATCGCCAGGGAAAACCAGTC
>MNYA01000096.1 GCA_001872985.1 bacterium CG2_30_54_10
TACCGGGCCTTCCGGTTGGTGCCGTAAACGCGACAGCAAGAGAGAGCGATCGAATGAACATAAAAGAGTATCATCTCAATAATTCGGGGGAAGCATGAGAGCAGGCCGGAGGGCGCAAGGCGCCCGACCGCGGGGAGTTCGGCACGCGAATTCACTTCGCGTGCCGAGAGGGGGCGCGTGCCCCCGCTTTTTGACAAGATACGATTTCGCCGCCATCCCAGGTTTTGAAAACCATGCTCTCAATTTTGTCGCGGAAACCGAATCGACCAACACCGACCTGAAAAATGACTGGAAATCCGCGGTATTTTCTCCCAGAATCCTTGTCGCCAGCCATCAGCGAGATGGCCGCGGGCAGTTTTCCCGGCCATGGAAGGACAACCCAGGGAAATCCCTACTGTTCTCATTTTCCTGGGAATTTTCTACCGCCGTTTTTTTCTCCTTGCCGATCGCATTGCCGCTGCTTACTGGGATTGCCCTCCATCGTGCGATTTTGGAGACGGTTTCAGGGCATGAGAACCCCTCAGCACCCCTTTGGTTGAAATGGCCCAACGATCTTCTTGTGGGGGAGCGAAAGCTTGCCGGAATTCTCGTCGAGAGCACTTTCTTCTCTCAGCTTGTCAGAGTGGTGGTCGGAGTGGGGGTAAATCTCGAAGGAACTCTTTTTCTCCCAATCGGCTCTGACCCGACTTCTTTTCCGCCGATAAGCCTTGAGGAAACAGGCGTTGTCCCATCTTCGACGAAATTGCTCTTCGCGATCCTATCAGAGTGGTACAAGGTGGTTCTTGCAAAAGGGAACCCCGTGGATCTTGAGAAAGAGTTCGTTCTTCGAAGCCGGCCAATGTGGGAAAAGAAGTGGCTGGTCACTCTCCCATCCGGGAAGAAGCTGAGAGGAAAGGCTGTCGGTCTGGCTCCACAAGGGTTTCTCCTTTTCAGATCGGATGAAGACGGACAAACTTTCATCTTAAAGAGCGCGGTGCGTCTGAGCTGTTAGCCTCCACAGAAGCGACCGGCCGATCGCCGCTACATTAATCCGGACAAAGGTGATGCTTCTTTGTCAGCATCGGCGACCAAAAACACTTTCTAATTTCGTAATCCTCCTCCGATAAAAAAACAGCAGGCCGTTCTGGCCTGCTGTTCGGAAACCGTGATGTTCAGTCGTTGACTGGGATGGAAAGCTTGTAGGAAAACGGAGCCGAGAGAGTACTCCCGTAGATCCAGATGTAAGCTTCGGCTGTGGGCTGCGCAAAGGTGTGATCGAACACATCGCTTTTCGCCGTTCCAAGGGAAACAGCAGATTTCTCTTTTCCATCGAAGATCACGACATTGACAGAGTCCCGATTAACATTCTTGGAAAGATCGATAGAGAAGGTCATGTGGGTGTTTTGCTTGATGCTTGACGCTGTCGGGAACGGGTCGCTAGCGAAATCGAAGGATTGCGCGGCTTTTGTGGCCTCATTTTTTACGGAAAGACTGAGAATGTAATTCCGATCGGCAGTCGAGCTTTCGGCCAAATTTGGGGTTGTATTGGGGGTTGTATTAGGGGATCCGGAGTTGGCAGCAACCAACTTGGGATCGGCGGAATCGCCGTAACCGCTACGACCACCGCTCCTGGAGTTGCCGCCCATGGCTGCTTGGGAATTTCCAGATTCTGAGTACCCGTTCTCAGCAGCAACATTGGATGCATCACCTGCGCCCGAGGAAGCGGAATCGGAGCCTCCCGAGCCATCAGAGGATCCGGATGTTGCAGGGTTGTTGGAAGAACCGCCGCCCGCTGCCCCGTCGCTTCCGCTGTTTCCGCTGTTTCCGCCTGAAGAGCCATCGACTACGCAATCGTTCTGGTCGTTCGAACCATTTGCATCCGGGTTTCCAGAGCCGCCGCCAACGGCGGAAGCCATCTGGGTTGAATCATTTCCTGCGCCTTCGTTTGAGCCACCTGAGCCTCCGTTCCCTCCGACAGCGCCTTCGGCCGAAGAACCGGCATTTTCGTTCGATCCACCCGCGGCTGAGGGGTTGGAATAGAGATCGGTAAGGTCGGACCCACCTGATTCGCCGCCGCTATTGCTTTCGGAAGAATAGTTTCCCCCGACAAAGGATCCGTCCCCGCCCGCGCTGCTCGAGCTTCCGCGGGTTCCGGAAGAGCCATTCGAGGAGCCAGACGATCCGCTGTAGGAGCCGTTTCCGCCCCCGGAAGAGGACGAGCTTCCGGCCCCTTTGCCGGTGACGGCGGATTGGTCATCGCTGTCCGAGCGATTCTGTTGGAAGTCGATCGTCCGGTTTTTGAAATCGAGCGGGTACACGGGAATCGTAACATGGATGACCTCTTGGTCTTCCCCGGTCAAAGGGTGGTGATAGTTTACCCGAGCGTAGTATTTTTGGAGGTCGGGAATCCGGAAAATGTGTCGGTAATTTTTCATTTCGTCATTGGAAACCTTGGTCTCGCCTTCGTTGTCCGTAACCGTAAGGGTGAGATCCTCGCGTCGGATTTTGGATTCGTCAAAGTCAAGACAGATCTTCACGCGGGTGTCTTCGGGAACTGGTTTGTTCTTGCCAACCTTGGTGGTAACAGGGAGATTCTCTTTGGGGTAAACATTATTGGAGTAGGGCTCTTCCTGCTGGTTGACCGGATTCTGAATTACCAGTTGAACTACGGGCCGCGGAAGCGCCTGGGGGGCGGCCTCAACACCCTTTGTTGCCGGGGACGTGGTCGGGGCTTTCTTGCCCGATGTTCCGGCGGGGGTTCCAGGGGTGGATGTAGTTGCCGGAATTTTGGGCGGCGCAACGGCGACCCCGGCAGGCGTGTTTCCGGGTGAAGCAGGGCCAGTCGGCCCGGTCGGCAAAGTTGGGTTCGCAACCGTAGCGCCCGGGTTGGCCGTGGTTACAGGGGCAGCCGGCGTCGCAGGGGTAGAAGGGGCCGTTGCGCCGCCTCCAGGACCGGTTGCCTGGCCTGGCTTGGCCGTGGTGCCGATATTGCCTTGTTGATACTCTTCTTTTACCTCGACGGGCTTGCCGTCGGGGCCGATTTTCCACTTTTTTTGCCAGGTCCAGACCCAGCCGGAACCACCGTTTGAACCTTTGATCTTGTCGGCTGCACTGTTGAGAAAACCGTTTACGAAGCTCTGCTGCTTGTCGCTCCCGGTGGAAGAAACTGTTTTCCCGCTATCTGTGGTGCTCCCAGACGTTTTGATAACAGTTTCAATCTTGTCTGTACCACCTGAAGAGCCGCCAGTGACGGGCTTGTCAAAACCGCTATTCGGGTTTTCCCAAGGGAGAGTTCCTGGGGCTGGTTGCCCCCAGCCAGTAACCCCTGCCAGGAAGAAAAGGGCCACCCCGACGGTAACCATGAATTTCATTTTCATACGCATCCCTTTAGTCTCGAAGTCTTTTAATATCAATCCCCTTACATCTTTGAGTATAACAGTCTTTTAAAAATCTTGTCAAAATGCCTCACCCATAGTAATGTATTCTTTGCTCGTAGGTTTTACGCTTGTTCTGCCTTGTCGGTTCAAAGTTATTTTGGGAGGCTTATGGCGACTCCAACTGGTCCAAAGCTGATTTCATGCCGCGTTTGCGGGATGATCATGGTCAGGTTTTCCAAGGATGTCTGCCCGAAATGCTTTGCTCGCGAAGAAGAACTTTTCCAAAAGGTGAAGGAATATCTCAAATTGAACCCCGG
>MNYA01000111.1 GCA_001872985.1 bacterium CG2_30_54_10
AGGCGGGAAGGGGGATGCCAGAAATAGGAGCCAGATGTGGAAGTAGAAGGGGGGAGGGAAGGGAAAGTAAAAGAGCGTCGGCGAGATGCCGCATCTCAACGGCCCAAAGGTCGAATGACGCTTCCACTCTCGCTCGGGACCACGGGCAATTCTCGCTCCATGCCTGTGAAAAAAGAGGCCCGAAGCCGGCGAGAAGTTTTTGCGGAGAAGCGGAGGCGTAAATATGATCGAGCAAAGATGCGCTGGTGGCGAGTTCGGGTGGGAGGTTCGCGGAGACCAGTTGTTCCCAGATCGGAGAAACCGGTGTTCCCGCTTGAAGTTGAAGGATCGCCTGGAGCGCCCATCTTCCGAAGGCGCCGGCCGATGGAAGTTCGTCGAGCAGATACCCCCAGCCTGCGCGGCGTCCTTCCCGGCCCTTCCAACGGCCATAGAGAACCGAACCGGTTCCGTTTACTGAAAGTATGCCATCCTCACCGCCAAATGCGGCGGAGTGATTCGCCTCGAAATCGCGGTAGACCTCGATTCCGGATGTCGGGAGATTGAGATCCGCAAGAATTCGGGCGATGCGGGCCGAGTCGCGATCCGGACGTCCACCCGCGGCGCCGATGAGCCAATACGCGGGTTGGGAAATGCCGTGTTCGGCCATTTGGTCGCGGATCGCCGAAAGAAGTTTTCCCAGTTCAATGTCGTCGATCGCACGGAGGTTTTTCGATGGCGCTTCAAGCGGCACCGCCGGACCATCGGGCCAGGGAACTCCGAATCCGCTCGCGCGTGTTCCGCCGATATCGAGGGTGATGAGGAGCTGATGCGCAAATTCGGTCATTTGATCGCTCCTCCTCTCATTCCTTCGAGAAGATGTTTGGAGAATAGCAGAAATACCGCCACCATCGGGAGTGCTGCGAGGGTTGCTCCCGCCATCAGAAGGCCGTAATCCTGAACCTGCTGGTCTTGAAGGGTCGCCAACCCGACGGTAAGAGTGTAGTGGCTTTCGGTATTTAGTGTGATCAATGGCCACAAGAAAGAATTCCATTGCGCGATGAAAATGAAAATACCGGAAGTTGCGAGGATCGGCTTGGACAAAGGCGCCACTACCTTCCAATAGATTTCCCATTCGGTGGCTCCGTCCATGCGGGCGGCTTCCAGCAATTGAACGGGGATCGAATCCATGTACTGCCGCACCATGTAAATTCCGAACGGGGAAGCCATCGTAGGAAGAATGACGGCCCACAGCGAGTCGATCAGGTTCCACTTGGCGAGAAAAAGGAATAGAGGCAACATTACGATCTGGCCCGGAACCATCATTCCCGCGAGAACCGCCAGGAAAAGAGCTTCCCTGCCCTTGAAGCGGCCGGCGGAAAACCCGAAAGCTGCGAGGGAGTTGAAAAGTGTTTGTGCAAGAGTGATAGCGCCTGCGACGATGAAGGAGTTGAGTGTCCAGATGAGGATTCGCCCGCCTCGAAGAAGGGTGGTGAAATTCTCCAGTGATGGTGATCCGATCCGGGGGGGACTTTCGGCCAAAGCGGCGGGGTCTGAAAATGCGGTAAGAAGCATCCATAGCAGGGGGCCGACGCTCAATATCAGGCCGGCGGAAAGAATCGCCAACGATGGAATACTTCCGCGAAAGATTTTCATGCCAGGGCTTCCGGGTCGTTCCCGTTCCAGCGGCGTTGGGCGATGGTCGTTACGAGGATCGCCAGAAACAGAATAAGCGCCATGGCTGATGAGAGTCCGAAATCGAAATCGCGGAAGGCCGCTGTGTAGACACGGTGAACGACCACCTCGGTCGACATCCCCGGCCCGCCATCGGTAAGCATCAACACTTGAGCAAAGACTTGCAGCGCATCAATGGTTCCGGTGATCAACAAGAACAAGGTGGTTCCTTTCAGCAGTGGAACGGTTATGTAGAGCCACTTTTGAAATGGGGTTGCCCCTTCGAGTTCGGCTGATTCGAGGAGCGATGCCGGGATATTGGCGAGTGAAGCAAGATAGATCAGGATCGCCCCGCCGGGCGAGCGCAGGATTCCGGTGAGAACGATCGAAAAGAACGCGATGTCCGGGTTGGTAAGCCAGCCTTGGGCCGAGATTCCGATGGCTTTCAGGAAGGTATTGAAAAGGCCGACTTCCGTGTTGAAAAGCCAGCGCCAGACCATCGAAAGAACGACTACGCTGGCAACTCCCGGGAGATAATACAATGCGCGGAATGTGCCTTTGAGACGCCCGGGAAGCCCATAGATGAGTGTGGCAGCGACCAAAGCGGTAAATACGTTTGCGGGAACGACTATCACCGTGTAAATGACGGTGTTCCAGCAGGCGGCGCAGAACTTCGGGTCTGAGAAGGCGCGGGTGAAATTACCCAGGGTGAAACCCCCGACCTCGCCGATCCGGTAGTCGCGGAAGGCTAACACGAGTGCGTCTCCGAGGGGATAAACGAGAAAAAGGAGAAGGATCGAAAGGGCCGGAACGATCATAAAAAGATGGATCTGGCGGGACAGAAGCGAACCGAGAACGATGAACGGAAAGGAATAAAGGAACAACCGCCCCAGCCAGGAGCCTCGCTGAAGATCGTCGCGCACCGAACCCTGCTCGCGTTGAAGCATAGCGTTTACGCGGGTTCCGGCAATTCCCATGGCCTGTGAGGCTGGTTGCCTTCCGAGAAGGGTGATTTGTACTGCGCCTTCGATTTCCTCGTCGATCTGGCTCCAGCGCGTATCGGGAATGACTGTCCGGCCTTCCTGGAGGATTTCCCAGGCCCGTGTCATGTGGCGGTTTCCGGCGTAGATGTTTCCGGCGCTTCGTCGCGTTGGGAACTGCGTGTAAAGGGCAAGGTCGCGCTGAAGTTCGCCGGTGGTAAGGAATCGGGCGAGTTTCATCGCAGCACGCATGCGTTCGGGATCGGGGCGGCGGAAAACGTAGAAACCCGATATTCCCAGGAAAGCTCCGGATGTTTTTCCTTGGGGGGCGGGAAAATGTACAAGCTCGAAATCCATGGGAAATTTCTCGGTCAGGGCTTTGATTCCCCAGAGGCCGAGCGCGGCAAGGGCAAGACGGTGTTCCCGGCCGAAGGCTGTCCAGATGTCGTTAGCGGTGCGGCCGCCCGAGTCGGGCGGGGCGCAGCCTACGTCGATTAGATGCTTGACCCAGGCCAGACCCTGAAGGGTTTCCGGGGAATCACCCTTGTAACGAGGGGCTATTTGAGCTTGTACAAGAGGCTCCGATTTGGTATTTTTCGGAAGTGCCCCGCCTTCCGCGGGCGCCACCCAATCGCCGCCGAATGCGAATGCAAAAGGAAAGTTGGCGGTCTCATCTTTCTGAAAGTATAGTCCAAGCGGAAATTTCCCGTTCTCCGCGCTGAGGTGGTCCCTGATGCGTTCGAGCTTGGATTCGAACTCTTCGGTCGTCCAGCGGCCGTCGGGCGGAAGATTGACACCGGCGGAGGCAAAGAATTCGCGATTGGCGAAAAGAAGCTGCCCGCCCATGTACCAGGGCCATCCGAAGATTTTTCCGTCGACCGAAAATGCTTTTAAAGCTCCGGGAAGGTAATCCTCACGATCGCCGGGTTGAAGATACTTGTCAATTGGCTCGATCAGGCCTTCCCGGATGAAAAGGAGCGGAACGGTTCCGGGGGCGACATCGGGGAACTGGCCTCCGAGGGCGGCGATTTT
>MNYA01000250.1 GCA_001872985.1 bacterium CG2_30_54_10
AACTCATAGAACCACGAAATTCAATTCGTTTTTGTATAGTTTGCAGCGCCTGGTTTTGAAAGCATTCACAACTAAGGGGTCAGGATACATGTTTCCACAGATGGAAGTTGAGCCGTCGATCTATCAAGTGTTTAATGCTGCGCTATTCGGAATTTTCGGGAGCCTGTTGGGCAGCTTCTGCAATGTCGTGATTCTCCGCGGGGCCGAGGGACGATCCGTTATCTTCCCACCGTCGGCGTGCCCTCATTGTAAGCACAAGCTTTCGCCACTCGATCTGATACCGATATTCGGATGGGTTCTACTGCTGGGCCGTTGTCGTTATTGCTCCGCTTCCATTTCGTGTCAGTATCCGCTGGTGGAGTTTTTCGCCGCGTTTATCCTTGCGTTTTCCTTCTGGACATGCGGCGCCAGCAGACAATTAATCCCGACTGCCTCCTTTGGGATCATCTGGATGGTTCTTGCAGTAGTACAATTTCGGGGAGAAGTGACGCACCCTGGGCCATTTCTTTGGCCGTTGGCAGTCTACGCCGGGCTTTCATTATGGGCTGGCGCTTCCCCGTTAGTCGGAATCGGGTTAGCTTTTTTGGTAGGGGTTTCCAGTGGTTTGGCAGCTTCCCCTGCGCGGAAGCCCGAGGTGCTCATTCCCTGGATGGGAAGCGGGTTGATGGCCACCCTGGGTCGGCCTGGTTTCGGCTGGTGGGGGCCGGGAGCAATTCTCATCGCCGCGATGATCGTTCCAAGACTTATTGAAGGGAAGCCCAGAACATTTCTTCGAGTAACCGTTTTGGGGGTTCACCTGATCGGAATCGGCCTAGGGATCAGGCAAGGTTTTTGGTAAGGGTGAATTATATAAAAAGGATTTGGGAGTAGGGAGTAGGGAGTAGGGAAAAGCCTGCTACAAGCGGAAATTGAACTCATAAAATCACAAAATTCAAGGCGCTTTTGCACAATGTTATGTGGGCTGGGTTCAGCCAGGTGGTGATGCGGTTGCGCTATTTTCGAGAGATTTGCGCAACCGTCTGGCGACAGGGAGAATCGAATCCGGAAGACGGGAAAGACCCGCATCAAGAATTTCCATTGCCTTTTGAGCGGGAAGCTTGGGCAAGTTGGTCAAGACTGCTTCGAGGACTTCGTCCGAGTTTTCTTCCTGGAGAACCCGGATCAACTCCCCGACTGCTTGGTCCGGAATCAGTTTGCACAATGCGCTGACCACGCAAGCGCGAACATTCTCAGCCGGATCATTCAGCATCTCTTTCATCAGCTCCGAACAGTTTGGTTGTGGAAAGTTCGGAAGGGCGACTACTGCCGCTCCTCTCAAAAAGGGATTCTCGGCCAGCAGCCCAACCCTGATCAATGCAGCGGCGCGTGCAGGATCGGTGTCTTCCGGACAGGTGTAAAGGTTCTGCAAAGCCATGAAAAGCTCGGAGGGCTCAGCAAATTCCGGAATCAGATCTTCGACCGAGCCGGCGGAAGGATCACCCAATTTCAGGGAGGAGCCGTCCCCAGCCCCTGCGCCTTCTGAGGGCTGAGAGCAGACCTTTGCGCCCGCTGACTTTGTCAGTTCCTCCAGGAGTGCCTTCAACTGAGGGGGAGGAGGAACCTCAGTAGCTTTGATCTGGGCATTTACCAATTCGACTATTTTCCGATCCTGTTCCGCCAGCCAATTCGTGACGAAAAAATTCTGCTCGGGGAACCGGCTCAGGATTTCCAGTGCGAGCATCTGAATCTCAGGTTCTCCAGTCAGTGCTATCTGGCGAAGCTTTTTCTTTTCGCGCCCGCTTGGGAGGCTCAGCTTCCCAACTCGATCGAGGAATCTTGCTTCCCGATCCCGCCGGGAAATTGGCTGAGAAGACTCAGCTTTGAGCATTTGTCGATTTCCCTCACCGGCACCTGATGGGAGCCCCCCCCACGCACGCTTGGAGGCAGCCCACTGAATCTCAGTGTCGATGATCTCCAGGATCAGGAAGATTGCGAGGTCGAGAATCAGCAGAAGGGAAAAAAAGCGATCCATCAACCGAAACATCGGCAGATACAAGAGTTTCCTTTCCAATCGAAATTCAGACACTGTAGCAAACTAACCGTTAAGACTACCACAGAGAAATTTGAATTGTTTGTGTTGAAGCCTGAAACGTATCTACTCAATAATTCGGGGAAACTCAATGGTTCCTGGCGCAAGAGATTTCTCCCCTCGGTTGAAATGACAGCATCGTTTGTCATTCCGAACGAATGTGAGGAATCTCGCTTTATTTTGAGAATCGGCTAATGCCCATTCTTTTTGAGCAGATACTCTGAAACCCACTTTTGACGGACAATCAGAGATTCTGATAAAATCAACCATCAGTTGGCGCTCGCACTAAAAAAAATGCATGGGAGGGCAATCTGGCAAATTCATTCGGGGTGATGTTCCGTGTCACCACGTGGGGCGAATCCCACGGTCCTGCCCTGGGCGCGGTCATCGACGGATGCCCGGCGGGGCTGTCCATCACCAATAACGACTTCCGCGCGGAACTCGCCCGGGATGTCCCAGATCTGAACCTTGGAACGCCACGCGGCGAAAAGAACCGGTTCGAGGTTCTGTCCGGGATCTTTGCAGGAAAAACCCTTGGAACGCCGATCTCAATAATCATCTGGAACAACGATGCCCGCCCTGAATCATACGAAGTTGGCCGGGACACCCTTCGTCCCGGGCATGCCGATTTCACATGGCTGGCCAGATTCGGCCACACCGATTACCGCGGCGGATCAAGGGCTTCGGGCCGCGAGTGTATCGCCAGGCTCGCGGCTGGAGCGGTTGCGCGTCGGCTGATTTCGACGGTCGGGGTGACTGTTTCCGGGGATCTGATAGAGCTTGCCGGGATCCCGATTACCGGTGATGCATCACGGAAAGCAGCTCGGGATGAAGCCTTGCGCCTTGGCGAAACAGGTGAAAGCACCGGCGGAATTTTGGAGGTGCGAATCAAAGGGGTTCCAGCGGGAGTCGGTTGTCCCGTTTTCGGCAAGCTTCAAGCCGAGCTTGGGCAAGCGTTTCTGACTATCGGTGGGGTCAAGGCCTTGGAATATGGCAGCGGGTTCCAGGCCGCCAGATCGACGGGAAGCGCTCAAAACGACCCGTTCACCCTGTCTGCCGATGGCAACGCTGTTCTCGCGGGAAACATTTGCGGCGGTCTGCTTGGCGGAATTTCCACCGGCGGTGAAATCATCTTCAGGCTCGCGGTCAAGCCGACCCCCACCATTCCGATCCCGCAGAAAACGGTCAACGTCGCCTTGAAGCAGGCCGTGGTCATGAAATACCGGGGGCGGTTCGACCTTAATTTTGCTCCCAGAGTGCTTCCCATCGCCGAAGCCATGGCATCCATCGTCGTCGCCGATCAACTGATCCGAGCCGGAGAGCTTCACCCGGCCAGAATGCGAGAATAAGCAAAGATCGGTATCAGTTCGTAGCTACTTAAAAAGAAGGGGCATTAGCTGATTCTCAACATAAAGCGAGATTCCTCGCATTCGTTCGGAATGACAAACGATGCTGTCATTTCGACCGAAGGGAGAAAACCCTTGCGCCAGGAATCATTGAATTTCCCCGAATTATTGAATAGATACGATTGCAGTATCATCTCAATAAGTCGGGGGAAGAGTGAAGTCAGACCGGAGGGCGCAAAGCGCCCGACCGCGG
>MNYA01000031.1 GCA_001872985.1 bacterium CG2_30_54_10
GCGCAGCGGCTGGAAGCCGCTGCCACTTTAGTGCCGCCAAATTGCGCGAAGGTCACACATCAAAAGTCCGCCCGAAGGGCGATAAGTTCTCTTTTTCGGGCTTCAGGTCGATGGAGCGTTATGACTGATTTCAGGAAACTGATTTGTCTGATTCTGATGCTTTTTCTGGCTTTTTTCCCGGGAAAAATTCTTGGGAAGCAGAACAGAACTGAAGTGCCTGAAACCGGGTTCCCCTGGCTTAATCCATCCATTTTTCCGGAACCATCCTTAGTGGAACTTTTGCCAGAACCGTGTTACAAAGAAACTCCCCGAACTCTACGACGCGCTTTTGATGGCATGATGGACAAAAGGTGTTCTCTGCGCCAACTCTCCTTCTCGTCGATGGCTGTCTTGGCCTTGTTCCATTGACTTAACCGGTGTATTCTTGTACTATTTAGATATTGTATGAAGCAGCTTTCTATTTCTCCAGGCAATTCCCGGCCCTTTCCCCTCTGGATCGGGGTTTTGTCCTTCTCACTGATTCCGTTGTTTTCCGGATGCGGGTTCCGAAGCGCCGACCAACCTGCCGCGATCAGCTCGCCCCTTTCAACGAACCACGAAACTGGAAGCAAGTTAACGACGCCGAAATCCGGTCGAAGATCCCCCGAAATCTCACCTCCCGTGAAAACCCCCAAAGAGAAACAATTTGAAACAGCCCGGAAAAAGGAAATCGAGATCACGGGTCAGCTCGAACAGGCGGACAAGATGATGAAAGGGGCAAACCTCGAAGGAGCCCTTCGTGTTGTCCAACGTCTCGACCAGGAGAACTCCTCCGATCCTTACGTGAAGATGAGAACCTCCTACATGCAGGCGATGATCTTCAACCGCATGAAAGACGCCACCAGATGCAAGGAAGCGATGAATCAACTTCTCAAAAGCATGGAAGCCCTTCAAAATGACCCGCGCTTCCAGGAAAGCTTCATCGACGGGCAGGCCAACCAGGAAATGATCAAAATGAGCCTCGAAAAAGCCGGCAAAAAGTATGGCAACTAACTGCCGCGGTTCCATTTTTCTGCTGGCCATGATGGCCATGACCGTTTTATTCATCCTGGGGTTCTCGATCACTTTCTTCACCGGGGCCGAAGACTGGTCTTCCGCCATCTCCTATGAATCCGAAGTGGCATTCAACCTCGCCGAGTCTGCAATAGAAGAGTTCGTTGCACGCCTCAAAAACTCCCTCAATCACGACGACGCCAACAACCAGCTTTACAAGGTGCTTCGTTCGCACCAGACAAAACCCGATGAAGACATTCCCCTCGAAGCAGGCCAGGTGGCAAGACTCACCACTTATACCCGAGAAACCGCACGTCAACTCTATGGAATCCAGTTCGGCCAGGGAATGGTCTCATCCAAAGATTTCGAGGTCAGCGCAAACATCCGCCTTCGGCCCATCAACGCCGTCGAGGCCACAGCCGGTACCACCAAACTTTATACGATCAAAAAAGACCTCAAAGAAAAACAAGGGGAACTGACCGTGAATTCCCGCGTGACCTACAGAGGCAAAACCGCGAAAGTCACGCTCGTGTTCCTGATCAGGGTGGTGAAATCATTCGTTCCGCCGTTCAACTACTTTACCCTCTTCGTCAAAGACGCGACGATCTTCGGCGGATCGTTCTTCAATCCATGGAAATCAAACGTCGGAGAACAGCAGAAAAATCTCCGGCTCGACAACGGCTGGACATCGATTCCAGGCCAGCAGGGCTTCGATGCAATCCGCGATGTTTCTTATTGGGAAAAAGCCTTGGCCATGTCCGGGGCAACTTCCCAGGTGCCTCCGGGTCGCGTCTATCTCGGCCAGGATCCAAGCGCCCAACTGCCCCCGTCCATCATTCTACAGTCCACCAATGGCACTAAACTCTTGACCGATCACCCCTCCGATGGGCCGAGCAAGTTCTCGCAGATCAACGGTCAGGAAAACTTCTTCCTCAAGTTCGATATCGACTGGATCGGGATGAAGGACTACGTGAAAAAATTCATGGCGCTCCAGGGCCAAGAGAAAACGAAAGAAGGCTGGCTCTTCACCGGCTGGGATAACGCCACAAAGATCCGCATTCGCAACGTAGGCTCGGGATATGAGTTGGTCGATAACAAAACCTCACTGGGCGAACCCACCTTCGTCAATGCGATGCAATCTTTCAATAACTTCCGCTCTACCAGGATCAAATCATCGAAATCCAGCGACGAGGTCAAAATGATGCAGCGCCTCTATCCGGAGGTCGACAAAAGCGGTCTCGACCTTTTCGGCCAAGTGCGCTGTGTTCCGCCGCTGCGTCCAAGCGGTGGAACCATCGAGTCGAGAGACCTTTCCCCGACACTCGTTTACGGCCCGGTCTGGCGCGAGTATTACCGCATCACCTCCCTTGAAAAGGGCGGCCAGCGACTCGAACTTCCTTTCATCGGGACCGAGCCGTCCTCCGATGGAAGCCCGCCTCTGATACCCCTTCCGCCGGGGATCGACCGCGGAAAAAAGTTAGCCGCGAGCCAGGCCGAATTTTTGTTCGAGGTGTTCGGAGTTCCCAAACCTCACGTCGATAACCTCGCGGCCAATTGGAACAACCTTCCCGACGGAATCACCGAGATCAAGAAATACGAGAAGTTCATGAGCAATGCCGGAGTAGAGCCTTATAATATGGGGCTGGGCAACTTCATCAACCGCCTCGCCGACCGGAAGGATGTCTATAGCGGCCCATTGGAAGCCCATCTCCTTCCTTTCCTCGCAAACGAGCCCTATCAGGGAATGCCTGGCGCCCTATCCCCGGTTGTCAGCCAATCCCCGATGCGCGAGTTCTACGAGGGTGACTTGTGGTGGGCTTTGCCTGACCCGATGTCCGCATATCTCATGGATTTCTATTTCATTCCGCGCAGCACTGAAGACTTCTTCCGTGGAAGGACCACGATCTCGGTCGGTGGAACGTCCTACGATCGCTTTGAGTTTAAATACATCAACGATGTCCGTTCCTACCGGTCCGGAGCAAAAAATCAGACGCTCGAACTGAGCGGAATCCTAGCTTTGAATGATTCCGATCCGTTGGTGTTAAAAAATCTCAACTTCCGCGGAAAAGGCGTGATCTATTCGAGCCCGATGATGGGTGGCGGGCCGATCGTTATTGCCGGAGACTTCAAACCCGCGGGCGCGACGTCCGGAGGCGCCGGTGCCGGAGCCAATGGCGCCAACCCCGACCGCGACATGATAACCCTGATCGCTCCGCAGATCCTTATCGATACCACAAACGCCGCGGCCGACCCATGTTACATTGAGGCAAACCTCATGTCGGTCTTCGAACCCTTGATCATCAAAGGCAACAAAAGCGTAATGATAAAGGGAACCGTCGTCTGCCCGCGGCTTAACCTCGACGAAACCTTCCAAGAATCTCCGGGCGGGGTCATTATTTACAACCCCCTCAACTCGATATGGCGTAAAGATGTTCCCTCGCTCATGGACGAAATGTACGTCGCCAAAATCGTGACCGGTGGCGTCGGAAAGTTCGATTGGAAATACGAGCATGACTGATTCGGATAATGGTAAATCCCTTCGTTCCCTGGGCGGCGGATTACGGCTCTGCGAGCCTGATCCGCCCTACGCTCCCTACGCAGGAATTTACCGGAATCCGTATGATAAGCGTTTGCATCGTTTTTCGATGGACGGCTTCTCATTGATCGAGGTTCTGGTAGTCATTATGCTGATTTCAGCCGGAATTCTTCC
>MNYA01000018.1 GCA_001872985.1 bacterium CG2_30_54_10
AGCCCAAGCCCAAGCCCAAGCTCAAGCCCAAGCCCAAGCCCAAGCCCAAGCCCAAGCCCAAGCTCAAGCTCAAGCCCAAGCCCAAGCCCATACTGGAAGCTCCGCTTCAGCTATTGCTTCCCTGACACCCATCATCGGAAGCAAGGCAGGCGGGGGAGTTCTTCCTTCCGACCAAGAATAGGCAGGCTGCACCGAAAAAATCCGCCTATGCATAACACCGTTGCAAAATTTTTCTGCTGTTCCCCGGTTTTGCTGAAGCGTGGGGTGTTGAGCGCGATCGTCATCCTGGTCATCGTGGTTTTGAGTATTTTCATGATCCAGTTCCATCGGGTGTCCCGGCAGAGCCAGTCGACGACCTTTGGCCTGGAACAGCGCGAGGTTGCCCACCAGATGGTGGAAGTAGCAATGGAAGAAGCTTTTACCCGTTTTCAGCGCGAATCGCTCAACGGAAAAAGCCAGGTGGCTGCTTGGCTGATAAGACGCGACGCCAAGGTTTTCGCATTGCAGCTTCCCTTTGCCGAAAAGAAGATCCACGAACTTGCCCGTGGGAACCAGGATCCGATTCTCGAGTCTGATGCACACATCATTCAGACCGATTTCAGAGGGGTCGATAGCAGGAACAACAAATATTACGGCTCTGAAGGGGTTGGTTCAGTGCGTCTCTCCACCCGAATCTGGCTCGAGTCCGCCGCCAAAACCGCAAAGAAACCGGCGTATTGTGAGCTCATCCGCGTCCATGATTATAAGATCGTCTCCACGCGAACCAAGCGGGATAATTCCGCTGAGCGTGGAGAATATGCGCACAATTTTCCTTTGGATTTCGCTCTTTTGATCCGAAAGGGATTCGAAGAATACAACGCTCAACCCTTCGCCCAGAACCTCAACAACGATCGGGTCTCGTTGGTGGTCGACCAACGCGGAATCCCCCCCGAAGATCAGGGAAAAATCTTCGTGGGCGGCGCCAGCCGAGCGTCTGGAAAGTTCGTCTTCCTGAACGTACAAGAAAAGTTCGGCAAGGAGGGCGGCGACGGAATCATTCCAAAGCCTTCCAAAACCGATGACACTCTGACCTTCGATGAGTGCATGATCCTTTTTCCCAAGCTCAAGCAAAACTTTGAAGCAGCTCCTCCACCCCAGGCGGCAATGGACAAGATCAAAGCCGCATTGAAAGGCATCTTCAAGATCCGTTTCCTTCCGATGATTCGCGCCGCTTATACCGGTAATAAAGATCTTGAGGATGAAAAGAAACTCATCGACCTTCTCCTTTCGAAGGAAAACGGCCCGGGTGAAAACTCCCAGAAGGGCATCGAGCCATTGGGCCCGGACATTTCAACGGTGTCTGGAGCAAGCCCCGAAAGGGTTTTTGAAGGTGATTTGCGGCAGCGTTTCCTCAAGCGTGTCGATTTCCACATGGAGGATACCGGGAATGCCTTGCCAAAAGAGTATGCCGATCAGCTAAAAAACGATACAAATCTCACCTGCTCCGATGGAATGGAGGATAACCCCCAAGACGACGCCGACAAGAAGGAAATCAAACAAAAATTTGTGGAAGGGTTGAGGCAAATCAGCCAGACAAAGAACTTTGATTATTTTTCGAAGCTGATTGCTTCATATCCATATAAAACCGGGCTGACGGGGGACCCGCAGCCGGGCTTTCCTGAATTCCGTTTCAGAAACATTTCCGGGGATGCCGTGGACATTGAAACAACCGGCCAAACCGGCGTGCAGCCTTTCTTTCATGTCAATCTCTGGGCAAAGCGGATGGAATCGAACGAACACCTTGAAGCCGTCGGGATCATTGATAACGACAAAGGAACCATAACCCTTAACGGCTTCTCATGCGTCGAAGCCTCCGTGGTGATCGGCCAGGAAGGCCAGACCCTGAAGATAAAAGGGCAGGGAGGAATCTTTTCCAAGGGAAACATTACTATCAACGCCAACCTTGTGAAGGAATCGGCAGAGGATTTCTGCGTCTTTTTCACCCGCAGTGGGGCGATCACGGTCAATTCCACCCGGGTTGAAGCTTCCCTTATTGCCATGGGAAATGGCAGCGGACGGGTTGTGCTGCGAAAGCCTGTCACCATCAAAGGTGCTTTGGTGGCTGAATACCTGGCGTTGTCTAATTGGGCTGGTGGAACCCATACGATCGATTTCGATGCCGCTTTGAAATCACGTAATGTGGACAATTACATCGTGAACTTCGGGCCGGCAATCTCCTATCAGCGCAGTGTCGAGGGGATGCAATGAAGTGTCGCGGTTTCTCGCTCATAGAGATCCTGATTGCCATTTTCCTTCTGGCGACGGTTCTGTTGAGCCTGCTCTGGATGAATCGGTATTCGCATATCAGCTCAATGGATGCTTACTACGAGGGAATCGCCATAGGCGCTGCCCAAGAGCCCCTCGAGATCTTTCGCGGAATGGGCTACGAATGGCTCGAACTCTATCAGAAAGGCCAGGCCGACCTGACCAAATCAGCCGCTCTTACGGCGTGCCCGCCCGGGGTTTGGTTCAATCTTGCCGATGCCAAACCCGGGCTTTACCCGTCTGAAGCTTCCGATTTGAAACGTCTTATTACGGTAACTCCTGTCACCTCTGACGGAATCAAGGCGTTTCAGGTTACCGTCCGGATTGCTCCGGCCCTGCAAAGCAAGATTGATGCATGGCTGAGCCGCGATTCGGTTTCGCTTAAGTCATTCGTGGTCGATAAAAAATGAAGTTCCCAGCCTCAAAAAATCAGATTGGATTCACCCTGATTGAATTGATGCTGGTCATTTTGTGCCTTTTTCTGTTGTTGGTGCCGGCATTCCGCATTCTCCGCTCCGGGACGAAATCCTCACTGAAGGGAATGATGCAGATCGGCACTACCCTCGAAGCCCGAAATGTACTGCGCCAGATAAGCCAGGATTTGAAGAATTCCTGCTTTCTGATCGACGGAAACCAGCGCAGATTCAGCTATTCAACGCTTCTTCAGACCACCGGCAATCTGCCGAACGTCCAATACGCGATGCTGGTTTTTCCCCACGCAGATGACCCCGATGCCGCGTTTGAGAAGTCAGGAACAGGTCGCGCCTGGCGGAATGCTTCAATGGTGACCTATCGCGTTGAGAATCATCCATTACGGCCAAATATGCGGCAACTCGTCCGTGTCGAGCAATATCACAACTCCCATCCGCAATTCGCCAAATTTCCGAACGGAATTAGGGAAACCATTGTCAGCGCCCATGTGAACCTTTTGGAGATCACTCCCGATATCATTTCCTCGAGCGGGAAAACTCTCCTTACGTTCCGTCTTCACCTGCAACTCGTCGATTTCATGCCCGGCCGTGAAACCCCGGTTGCGGTCGCCGGAACAGGGTTGGTGCGCCCTCGCGAAGGTGCAATCGCAGACTACTTCGCAGTCGTCTATTCCGAGTTTTACCGCGCGTTGCGATCCAAGGCCAAGTTCAACCTAAACTGGCAGAATTGCGTTCGTGGACCCAACGATTGACCGGAAGCGCAGCAACCAAAGAAACCAAATAATGTAAGTGTTTAGCCTGCTGAAGTGAATACCTCGAACCCTCGCTCAAACAGACACTTTGGAAAATTAACATGCCAATTATCGAGAAGTGGGCGTAACGTTGATCCGATCTGCGTTTGAGGCTTTTTGCCTTCAGACCGCTAAACTC
>MNYA01000092.1 GCA_001872985.1 bacterium CG2_30_54_10
TGGAATTTAAAGTTGTTGCAAGGAGGAAACCAATGTTAATCGGACAAACAAAGACTCCCATTATCAAATCGTTGTTGAAAAAGAGGCAAAATCCTTACAGATTTCTACGGTTTCTGAATATCAAATGGTACAGAAAAAAGCCCATTTTAAAGGTGTTTCGTCAGCTTGTACCTCCTCGAAATGATTTCAACATCACGAAATGCTTGTGTTTATGCGACATTTAAACGGGACTGTAGTGACTCAGTTTATATACCTCAGTGGGGTGTTGGTTTTCCGGGGTGGTGATGTTATTATAACACTTCCGTTCTTCGAACTACTCCGGAGGTTCCTATGGGAAAACTTCTTCGGGTCATCAATCGAGAACAGTGCATCGGCTGCTACAGCTGCATGTTCGCCTGCAGCCGGACTTGGTTCAAGGCCATTACAATGGAAATGGCCGCTCTCCGGGTCAGGAATTATGCCGGAGTCGAAGGGGCATTTTCCATTCGACCGTGTTACGGTTGCGCCGATCCCGACTGCGCGCGGGCTTGCCCGACGCAGGCGTTGTCTCCCCGGCCCGGAGGCGGTGTGAAACTCGATGAAACGAAATGCACGCATTGCGGAGCGTGTCGGGACGCCTGCATTCCCAACGCTCTCCAGTGGGACGCCGAAAGGAAGATGCCGATCGTCTGCCACCAATGCGGGGTCTGCGTCCAGTTTTGTCCGAACGACGTCATCTCGATGTCGGAAATCGCCAAGTAAGCGAGGTTATTGAAATGCCCGCATTCAAGATGCTCGACATCAATCTTGCCGATGGAAGCAGCAAGGTGACCGACATTTCCGAACTGTTCGAACGCTACCTCGGAGGCACGGGCGTTGGAACCAGCCTCCTTCTCGACACGCCCACCGGCCTCGATCCCTACGCCCCCGAGTCGCCCATCATCTTCGCGATCGGCCCATTCAGCTCGGTCTACCCTGTCGCTACGAAGACTGTTGCGCTGTTCCGCTCGCCCCTCACCGGGAATCTCGGGGAATCCTACGCGGGCGGAAGGCTTGCCCTGGCGATGTATGGCGCCGGATTTCACGTAATCCGGATCGTCGGGCACGCCGAGTTTCCCTGCTACCTGACCATCGACGAGGAGAAGGTCGAGGTTCATCGGGCGAACTCGCTCTGGGGAAGCTCCGCCCTCGCAGCCGAGCGCATGTTACGCGACCACGAGGAGAGCAGCTACAAGCGTTCCATCGTTCGAATCGGTCCGGCTGGTGAAAGGCGATCCCCGATCGCCGGCGCAACCGTCGATTCCGCAAGACATTTCGGTCGTCTCGGCCTCGGCGGCGTGATGGGAAGCAAGAATCTCAAAGCCGTCGTTGTCACCGGCGGCCGCTATTGGCCCATCGTCGAGAAGGCCAAATACAACGACTTTTACAAAAAACTTTTCGATGCCGTTGTTAAATCCACCGCGATGAAAAAATACCATGATCTTGGAACCGCCATGAACGTGGTTCCTCTGAGCCGCATCAATGGCCTTCCCACACGGAATTTCGGCCAGGGGTTCTTCGAAGGCGCTTCAGACATCAGCGGCGAGTCATTCGCGGAGAAGCACCTCACGCAGCACATTGCCTGCGCTCATTGCCAGACAGGATGCATCCACATGGCGACCCTTCGCACTCGCTTTAATCCGGAAGAACACCAGTACAAGACCTTTAAGATTTCGTACGATCACGAACTGATCTATTCGTTTGGCTCGAATCTCTCGATCCAGAGCCCTGAGGAAATTCTGCAGCTTCTGCTGCTTGTCGAAAAGCAAGGCTGGGATGCAATGAGCATCGGAGTCACCATCGCCTGGGCGATTGATGCTTTCCAGGCAGGTCTGCTGAACCTGAGCCAGAATATGACCGATGGACTGGTGTTGAATTTCGGTGACGCATCAACGATCGAGAAAGTTCTTCGGCGCGTCGGAAACGGGCACAACGAGTTCTACCGCGACCTCGAGAAGGGTTCCTGGTTCTGCTCCAATAAATACGGCGGAAAGGAATTCGCGGTCGCCTTTGGCAAAAACGAGGCTCCGGGCTACATGACGGGCTTGTATGCTTTCCTCGGATACGCTACCGGAGTCCGGCATTCCCATCTCGACAGCGCTGGATATTCGGTCGACCAGAAAAACCTCAACGAAAACAAAACCGATGTGGAGCTTGTCAAAGGCCTCCACGCTGAGGCAACTTGGCGGATGGCGCTCAATTCCCTCGTCATCTGCCTTTTCGCACGCAACATCTACACCAAGGAAGCGATCCTCGAAGGGCTCGAATCTCTCGGAATCCATGGTTGGGACGAGGCCCGCCTGATGACCACCGCCAGGCGAATCCATGCAATGAAGATGCGTTACAAAGAGAGATGCGGGTTCCGGTTTGACGATCTGACGCTTCCCGGAAAGCTCGCGAGCGTTTTCACCAGCGCGGGAAAAGTTTCTTCCGATCGTTTCATCCAACAGGTTGCCGCTTATAAAGAATTGACGGCCGGGGACATGCTGGAACTTCCCGATGAATACCGATAATCGAGGTCTGAAATTGTGAAGAAGCTGGCTGCGTTTTTTTCCCTTATCGGCGTTCTCATTGGAACCGCGTTGATTGCCCTTCTTTTTCGAGACCCCGCCGACCTCGAGAAGATCGGTGTGCATTTTTTTCCGTTCTTTCATACATTTCGGGATTTTCTGGCCGCTGGAGCTGGATTGTTCCTGTTTACCACCATGGTTGCCTCAATGTCCGCGCTGTTTGCTCCCTCGCCCAAACCGCCAAGCCCAGATCCTGAGACACTTGCCGAGCTGAAAAAGGCCGGGGAACAGATCGCCGATCTTAAAGCCGAGGCCGAAATCGGCGAAAAACAACAGCTCGCATTCCAGGCAGAGGCCGTGCGTGCCCGGGAGCAGGTCAACGAACTGAACGGGAAGATCGCAAATCTTACGAATGAAATCAGTTCTTTCAAAGAGCGTGAGGCCGAATTCGCCGCTTCCGGAGACGCTCTTCAGAAGATCAAGGATCTGACCGCGGAGGTCGACGCTTTCAAAGCTCGTGAAGTCGAAATGGGCCAAGCCGGGCAGGCGAAGAGACAGATCGAGAATCCAAGCGATCTGGTGAACCATTTGTCCAAGGAAAACGAGACGCTAAACGAGACGCTTAAGGAAAGAAACGAGGCGTTGGCCGAATCCGAGAAAGCCCAAATGGAAGCCAGAGATCTGTCCGGGAAGTATCCGCAACTCCTCAAGAATTTCGAAGACCTGAAATGCAGAGAGTCGGTTATGGCCAACGATCTTGGCCGATTTAAGGAAAGGTCGACGGAATTGAACTCCGAACTTGTAGAAATGGCCGACTGTAAGAAAGCTCTGATCGCTGAACGGGACGAGCTTCAGCGGAAACTCGATGAGCTGGCCCGCGAAGCGTTTGCCGCTCCGAATGCTCCCACCAAAAAAGCTCCGGATGCAGCTTTTCAGATCCTGTTCCTGCTTCAAAAGGAAGGCCGCCTGCTCGATTTTCTTAGTGAAGACCTTTCAGAAATCGATGACGCGGCACTTGGCGGAGCCATCAGGCCTATTCACGAAAGTTTGAAAAAGATTCTCGACGACCGGCTCGTCGTAGAGCCGGTATTACCCAACGTTGAAGGCGACGAGGTTTCGCTCGGGGAAACGGTCGACCCCGATCGCATAAAGCTTACGGGCAACGTATCTCCGAAAGGGCCCTATAAGGGGGTTTTGGTTCACCGCGGTTGGAAACTCAAGGAATGCAAGCTTCCCGAGCTGGTATCGGG
>MNYA01000312.1 GCA_001872985.1 bacterium CG2_30_54_10
ACAGCGTGTATGCCTACAAAACGGAGACCTTCGGGCCGCAGGGGGTGCGACCTCATTTTGATGTAATAATTTTTTCAAGGAAACGAAGTTTGGTACTGGTTTCCAAAAGAAAAACGCTTGATGTATGATTTCTGAACAATAAATTTTCCTTTATCCATGAGGGTTTCGGAACTATGATTAATGGCCACTTTCAGACAAGTACATCATTCCGGGGTCGCACCCGACGAAGGACGAAGGTTAGAAGGTTTCTGTCGTCATTCCCGCGAAGGCGGGAATCCAGGCCCCCGTCGTCGTTTCGCGGATGCTGGATTCCGACCCCCACGATGGGGGAAGTGGTCCGCTGACGCCAGGATGGCGTGCTTCAAGCGGACCACTCCCGCGCGGGAATGACGGAAGGCCCCCCTCTTTATTGGGAAGATACCTTTTTTTCGTCAGGGTGATTTTTGGGAGGATGAGGGCGCAACCCCCAGGTCGGTGGGAAGGAAAAGATGAGGATGCCATTTGAATGATACAATCACCAAACGTTGAAATGATCATGGTTCCCTGGAAGTAGAAGGTGTTTCGTCATTTATTCAGGTGGCTGATTGTCGGGTGGGCGACATTTGTGATGGCGGCCCTCATTCTCGTGTTCTCCAGGAGTACCTCCGAGAATTTTCTTTCCCCCAAGGAATACACGCTTGGGGTCGGCGCTGGCGTGCTGTTGATTTTGTTCGGCTTTCGAATGATGTTCGAGAAAACTTGGCGTCCAATTCCTGAGGGGATTCTTCGGCCCTTGGCGATGTTGTGTATTTGGTGCGGCCTTTCGATGGCCTGGAGCCCCGTTCCGGAATGTGCCCTGCTCGATTTCAGCCAGGTGTGCCAGGCGTTGCTTTGTTGCCTGATCATTGGGGCGGTGGCTGGAGAGGAAAATCCCTTTCGGCCGATTTTGATGGGGGCGGTGATTGTCGCATTGCTTGCGACTGCCATGAACTTTCTCGAGGTGAGAAAGTGGTATTTCGAGGTTTCAATTGATCCGCCGAGGATTTCTTACGCTTCCAATGAATTGGTCCGGTTATCCGTTCCCGAACTGAAAGATCGCCTTGCATCAGGAGCGGTTTTCGTTCCCTTCTTCCCGGAGTCAATTTCGAGGCCATATAAATCTGGAGCCACCTTGGGGAACCCGAATTATCTGGCAACCCTGCAAGCCATGCTAGTGTTTGCAACGTTAGGGCTGGGCCTTCAGTCGTCCTCCTGGTTTTGGAATTACGCGGGGTTGATTCTGTTTGTAGGAGTGGTTCTTACCTCCTGTAGGGCGGCCTTTTTGGGAATCGTTGTCGGAATTGCCTTCCTCACCTGGATGGCCTGGCGGGCGGGCAAACTGGGGTCTGCCAGGAAGTGGGGAAAGCCGCTCCTCGCGGTGGTGGCGGTCGGGGCCTGCTTCGGTGTGTGGCAGAGCCCCCAAAACGTGTTTACCAGATTCCGGGGATTGTTCTCCGAAAATTTCGAACGGAACCATCGTATCCTGGCTTGGAAGGTGGCGACGACGGAATGGAAGGACCCTCTTTCCTTGTGTTTCGGCCGGGGTTTCGGTTCTTTTCGGTTCATTTTCCCGTTTTCCAAAGCCCGTTCACTCAGCGACCAGGAAAAAGAACGTTGGCCGCGTGGAACTGTCAGACAGCTTCACAACGACTGGCTTCAGTTCGGGGTTGAAACTGGTTTGATCGGCCTTTTCCTGGTGTCATTGACGGGCTGGAAAACCTTTTCCTCAGTTCAGAATTCATTGTACAAATCCGCAGAAAATGACAATGCATCAACGAATCTGATTGGGGCTGCGCTGTTTGCAGGGCTCACGGCGGTGTTGGTGGAGTCAGCCTTCGATTTTCCATTTCATCGACCGGCAGAGAGCGTGCTTTTTATCATGATCGTTGGGGCGGTATGGCAGGAGGTTCGAGGGAATTCGGAACCGAAGACCATCCTAGGCACAGGCATGGCTTTGTTGCTGGCGCTTGTGGCCCTGACTGGAGGGGCACTGCAGATCTGGGCAACCACCCGTATGGTGGAAGCCGACTTTTTGACCAGACAAGCCGAGTTCGTCTTCGAACAGAAAGATCCAAAGCTTCTGCCCCTTGCCGAGAAATTTCTGGTTCGGGCCAACTCGCTGTTTCCGATTCCGGGAAAGGCGTGCTTGCATCTCGCATTCGTGCGCGAACTGCAGAAACGGCCGCGGGAGGTCGATCCGCTGGCAGACTCGGCTTGGCGAACAATTGAATACTCGAATGGAGAATTGGGATATTCTTCCGTTCTTTTTCGAAAGATGCACTCCGCCTACTTCCGGGAAAAAGATTGGAATAAGGTCATCTCCCTCGCAAGCGATGGTCTTTGGCTGACCACCGGCTCGGACCGGTCTTCCTTCCATTACCACCGTGTGAACGCCTACATTGAAATGGGACGTTGGGAGGAGGCCAAAACCGCCTTTCTGCCCTCGGCCGTCAGGCAAGATGAATTCACCGTCCGGGCCTGCCTTCGGCTGGCGGCCCGGTTCGCCGGACAGGCCCGGTGGAACGATGTCGTTGATGTCTGCACCCCCATGGTCAACAAGGGAACTAAAGACATTCGCCTACTGGATCTCTACGGCCTCGGTCTGGCGGAAACCGGCGATCTGTCGGGAGCCGACAAATGGCTTCGACAGGGATTGTCGATTGCCTCCGAGTCCTCCTTGGTTCTCAAAGATCTGGGCTACGTGACCGCAAAAGCTGGAAATGCCTCGGAAGCGGTGGGTTTCCTTGAAAAAGCTTTGTCCTCCGAGGATCTGGACCCCCTTGACCGTTCCAAAGTCGAAAGGCTGTTGGCAATGCTCCGCATTTCCCGATAGCTCGGACGAAGGATTACGTTCTCGTTCCTATGACGGATGTTTGGAATCGTTCCGAAAAAACATGGCTGAATGATCGGTTTCGTGTCCTTACTTTTCTGTCGACCTCACGGTATCGTGGTAGAATATGATATGGACAGCCCTGGAGTGAGTTCATCATTTCTTGACGAAACTCCTGAAGCGAAAGCGCTCTGGTTTCAGAGCCTCTCGCTCGAGGAAAGAATGGAACTCTTTTGTTCCATCACGGACCTGATTCTCCAGAACAATCCCACAATCGTTGATGGCAAAGATGCTCAACAAACTGCAGGGAATATTCGAATCCTTTCGAAAACATGACGTAAAATACGTCGTCATCGGCGGAATCGCGGCCGTCCTGCACGGCGTTCCCAGAGCCACCTTCGACCTCGATCTTCTCATCGAGGCGAGTTCCGAGAATGCAAAGAAGCTGCTGGTGGCCCTTCACGAGGCCGGACTGGGGACCGCCTCCCTGATCCAACCCCTCGACCTTCTGAAAAACGAGATCACCGTTTTTAAAGATTTCGTCCGGATCGATGTCCAGACCTCAACCCCCGGTCTCGAGTTTCAGGCGGCCTGGGGTCGATGTCTGCATATGGTCTACAATGGGACCGAGTTTCACGTCCTGGCCCTATCGGATCTGATAGCCTCGAAAACCGCTTCGGGCGGAAAGATCGACCTGGAAGACGTTCGCCTTTTGACCCTGGAAAAAAATCCGAAGCGATAGTTCAATCCAGCGAAAGAGAACTGACCCGGAGGGGAGGCCCTCCGGGTCGGTCGATCAGGACGAAGTTTTTGGTTTACTGGGAATACCAGACATCATCCCCGAGCGAATCACCGCCCACTTCGAACATCTTCCCATTATGAACCGTCCCTGCAGGGCCGGAATGGAGTCGCATGGGTG
>MNYA01000392.1 GCA_001872985.1 bacterium CG2_30_54_10
ATTTTGAGACTGTAGCAATTTGACCGATAAACTGCCTTTCAATCTGTCATTGCGAGGAGCGCAGCGACGAAGCAATCCCTTCCCGTTCACGAGATTGCTTCGCTGCGCTCGCAATGACAGTTTCACCAGGTTTTTCTCCGTCAACTTGCTACAGTGTCACTATTTTCGTTTCTTCTCAACAAAGGGGGGGCACGCGCACCGAATGCGCTAACTTAACCCTTTAGGAAATTGGGGGAATTTGGGGGAAAAGTTAGCGCAAATAGGCACGCGCA
Organism: bacterium CG2_30_54_10; assembly: GCA_001872985.1. Classification (GTDB taxonomy): domain Bacteria; phylum Muiribacteriota; class Ozemobacteria; order Ozemobacterales; family Ozemobacteraceae; genus CG2-30-54-10. The sequence continues at coordinate 273 of MNYA01000392.1, forward strand.
CCCCTTCGCCTCGCGAAGTAAATTCGCGATGCCCATTCCTTGCGGTCGGGCGCGTTGCGTCCTCCGGTACGCTCTCATGCTTCCCTCGAATTATCGAGATGATACCTGCTTTCAACTTTTTGCCCTCATTGAATTTGGAAGTTCCAGGCCCGAGCAGGTCCGGGGGCCGGAAATCCCGATGGGAAGACCTTGTCAACGTGCGTGGTGCGGAGTTTCCCCTTCATTTCCATGACCATCCAGAACAGGCTTGCATCAAGATCCGGTGAGCAGTCTTCCAGGGTAAAACGGGTTACCATGCCTGTTCCAAACCGGTCCGTCCGCCTCAAAACTCCGTCGGAACCGATTTCCAGCCTTCGAACCTCTCGCTTTCCTTCATCGAACGAATACTGAACCTGGATTATGCCGCACTCCGAAAAGCGAGAAAACTGTATAAAGGTCGCCGCGATGAGTGTCGGATCGAACTTGACCGTTGCTTGGATATCCCCGGTGACTGTGTGGATCGGGCATGGAATCATTCTCTTCAGATCTTTTTCCAGCGCCCGGGAAAGAATGATTTCGGCCAGATGATGATCCGCCGCTTCCTGGCCGTGCAAGGTGCCGCGCCGACCCGAAGAGATCATCTCGTTGACGATGTAAAGGATTACTGAAAGGATCAGTACCGCGATCGTGGCTTCAATGAGAGTAAATCCCAGGCGTCGTTCACTCATCAGCAACCAACTCCGGAAAGGTGATCTGATGCCGGCGGCTGGACTTACCTTTCCAGGACACTGAAAGGCAGACCAGCCGACCCTTGGCCGGAAGCGGGCCGAAATCAAATATTTCGTATGAAAGATCCATCTGGCTTCCCGGCCAAGGTGGAAGAACGATCTTCGAACCGGGAGGGAACCCCGCCAACTGGTACTCCCCGGCTGAATTGAGTGCGATGGGAAGCGCACCCCCGGTCGGAGTCAGTGTTCCCGGCTTCATGAGCCTTACCTGACCGGAAAAGGCTGTTCCAAGGTTTACCACGCCGCTCTCGAACTGCCCCTCGAGGATGTTGGCCTGCGATTGGTAAAACGACATCCAGATGGGAATGATCGACGCTCCCAGAAGGGCAAGGGCGACAATGATTTCAACCATGGTCAAACCGCGGCATGCTCTTTTCAAAATAATGTTTGAAGAACTGACCTGCCGTTGATGTGGAAGGACTGCTGCAACCATCACTCCTGCCTCAACACGTGCGGAATGTTCGGGCCAAGCACGAAAGCCAGCCCCCGAGACGCAGCAGAGGGATTAGTGATGTCAAACTGCGGGTCATACTGCAGCTTTCCTCCTTTTCCGAGAACCGCGGGATCGAGTTCCTTAACGCACATCGTCCCTTCGATGCTGACCGGAGAGCTCCAGCGGACGGTCCCTGCCGGGGCTATCAGCGCGGTTCCCTTGATCTCGGGCGCCGGCCCGCCGGTCGTGGCGGAGATGACGATATCTGCGCCAAGGCTCACCAGGACAAGCCTGGCCTGGGTTGAGGCCGGGGACGCTGCCACCGATTTCAGGGTAATTCCCTGGCGGGCCACCAGGACGGTGGGCGCCTCAACCCGCAAGCCATCAGGCAGATCGAGGGCTCCCTCGATCAATGCTACGGTCGGACGATCGATTACTGGAACCCCGCCTCGAATCCGGATCGGCCCCTCGTTCGTGAATTCCTCGGCAGATGCGTATCGGGTGGCGAAAAAAGGCGATTTGGTGTAGGCCAGGGCGGGATCGAATTTCGAAAGATCTCCCTTGTACAAGACCCCGGCCGAAGGACCGTTTTCCGGCAGGCTGACTGCGGTTCCCGGGTTCGGATAATCCCCGGTTCCAAAGATTGCCGGAGCGGGAAAAGATTTTTTCCCTCCCTCGCCCGATCCGTCGTACATCTGGTCGTAGATGGAGTTGTAGGCGGGAAGTCGCGATGCAATGGTGAAGTCCGAAGCAAGCTTGGTCATGCATGTCAGATAGTCGGTTAGAGCCCCTGAATTGTACGCCGGCATGACGTCCGCGAGAGTCGGTGGAACGCCGGTCAACGAATTTCCCTGAAGAAACAGGAAAAAATGTGGAACGCGCGTTGTCATGACCACTGGAAATCCATACTGAGGAAGATAGTATTCCTTCCTGGTAAATCGGGGAAGCGGAAAAATGGCCCGATGCTGGGTTCCTGCCGAATCAACCGAAATGAAGTCCGGAATCGAGTCGTTGTTCGCGTCATAGATCAGCGTGGCGTATAAGACATACTCCGCAAAGACATTTCCGAAAACGCGTGTCGGGGTTTTTCGATCCTTGTCGCCAAATAAGCGCAGGAGGCTGATCTTGCCGATTCGGGGAATATCCTCCATCAGGGTTTCCCGAAGATTCCCAACCGACCGCCAGTCCCGCATCGTTCCGATTGGCGTGAACCTGACCTTCAGCTTCGAAGACCCGAGGTAATCCGTGCAGGAATACGGAAGCTCAGCGCTTGGATCCGTTGAATAAAGCGTCGGCCAGAACAGAAAGGTCTCAGACTCGCGGCGCCCGGGATGCGTTCCATCTATATTGAGGGTGACACTTGCTCCGCCAAGATAAACCCAGCCTGATTCTTGCCATGTGTCCGGCTTCGTGGCACGATAGAGATCCGGGCTGTTGTACAAGAAAAATGGTTGCAGGTTCCCGCTGTCGTCTTGGAAACCCTTATCGAGAGTGTTGAACATCTCAGCATTGGCGCAGTTCCTGACGAATAGCGTGAACTTCGATGCCACGCGCGGCAGCGACTGGACAACCCGGAAATCACGCGGAAACTCGAATCGAAACGCTTTTTTCCCATTCAACAGATCGACTCCAAGCGAGATGCGCCCTGAGACATAATCGGGGTCGGCAGCCCGCACCGACCATTCAGAGCCGAGTTTCAGGTTCTCGATGGCAGGAAACCGGGCTGCCAATGCTGCCAGGGCATCTTGAATCCGATTTCCGGCGTCAAAATCTGCCGGGTTCAAGACCAGGCCATTTACGCCGGAACCGCGCTCCGGATCGAGGGGCGAAACTCCGCCTCCGGTGGGAAAAAGCTTTCCGCACCCGGCTCTGGTGCGCCCAACCTCTTGAAGATACGACCAAAAGACGTTGGCAGCAACCCTTGCGACCTGGAATGCTTCCTCTTCTTCGAGCCCACGATGCGTTACATATCTGAACTGCCGCGACTGGAAGGACAAGAACAGAAAAAGAAACGAAAGTACCGTGAGAAGTCCGAGGATGGCGAGGATGGCAATCCCCCGTGAACCGCGCACCGGTAAACATTTCCGTTTTCGCCGGAACGAAAATCCTGTAAACATGCTACACTGCCGTAACCTCTCAAGGAAAAGACGTATCAAGTCAAAAAGAGGGGGGCACGCGCCCCCTCTCGGCACGCGAAGTGAATTCGCGGTAACTTCTCAAAAAAGGGGGGCACGCGCCCCCCTTCGCCTCGCGAAGTGAATTCGCGAGGCTCATCCCCCGCGGTCGGGCGCTTTGCGTAACTTCTCAAAAAAGGGGGGCACGCGCCCCCCTTC
>MNYA01000457.1 GCA_001872985.1 bacterium CG2_30_54_10
AGGAAACGAAAAAACAGAAAAAAGGAAAGGATTTTTTTGCCGCAGATAAACGCGGATTAACGCAGATCTGGAGTGGAAGGAAAAAAATTAAGCGTTTCCCTGTTTGGGAAAATTGAAGAAAAGGTGAATGGGAGAAAATGGAGAATGGGTGAAAATAAATTTAGGATTCTTGAGAAAACCTCTCCAATTCTCCATTCATCATTTTCTCTATCTCCACTTCTCCTAAATTCCTTCGTTCTCCATTTTTTCAAACCGCTAAACTCTTACCATTTTTCCAAACTCGCAAATATCTGCATTCTTCTGCGGCCTAAAATCCTTTCTTTCTTCTCCGAATCTGCGTTCATCTTCGTCAAATTGCATTTTTTCCAAAACGATCCGAATTTTTTTCCTGTGTTCTCCGCGATATCTGTGGCCTTTTGTTGGAAAATTAGTTCTCTTTGAGAGTTTCGATGGAATAAACATCATCATCGGGAAAGGGAGCGCCGAGAAAAAATTCGCGGCCTGTCTGAAGCACTACGACGGGATCCCGTTCGTTGCACATCCGATAACGCATCGCTGAAACGCCGGGATGATTCCGAAGATACGCAAACAGGTGTACCCGAAAAAGCCCGACGCCCTTCGATCCATGTTCCACGATCGTTTCACGAAGATGATTCCGAAAAACCTCGTAGCGTTCCATTCCAAAAGCGGGGACAGGCCGGCCAAGAAGTTCGGAAAATATCCATGGCCGCCCGATCGCGTGACGTCCGACCATGTAACCTCGGCAACCTGATATTTTGTACAAATCCTCAATATCCGTCGGTTTGGCGATATCACCGTTCGCGATGAACGGAACCGATCCACACAAATTACCCAACCCGGCAAGCTGTTCCCATTGCGCCCGCCCGGTATATCCGGCCTCCTTGGTGCGGGCATGCACGGCGATCGCTGCCACTCCATGATCCAGAGCCATTTTGGTAAATTCGCGCGCGTTGATCGTATTTTGCGTCCAGCCAAGACGGAATTTGACTGTTACAGGCAGCGAAACCGCTCGCTTGACCGCGTCGATGATTTGCCCGGCCAAACGTGAGTCGTTCATCAAAGCAGCTCCTGCACCTGTTTTAACGACCTTTGACACCGGACATCCCATGTTGATGTCGATGATGTCGCAAAGCCCCATGCTCTCGACCAATGCGGCCGCCCGTCCCATGATATCGGGCTCGAAACCGAAAATCTGGACCGCGAAGGGCCGGGGTTGACCGAGAAACCTCGCCAGATCGATGGTCGGTTGCAACCCAAGCAGCAAAGCGCGGGCATTCGCCAATTCTGATACAGTCAGGCCCGCGCCAAATGAACCGCATATTCGGCGGAACGGCCCATCGGCAACTCCCGCCATGGGAGCCAGTATCAGACTGTTCGGAATTTCGACCCCACCGATTTTGAAACCTCTGGTCAAGCCCGTCTCTGGAACGATAGGGCGCCGACCGACCTCCGGCTCGGTGTCGAGTTCATGAGTTAGAACTGAACGTGAAGCAAAAGCGGAAGCAGGAAAATTCCCGAATTCCGGCACTTAAAATCCAACTCCTGGAATGGAAGAGACACCGCCGGATGGCCACCGACGTGAGGCTGATGAGTCCATATGGAAGGTCAATCCGACATCGAGTCGCTAAAAATCAGCGAACAGTTCCGTCCCTTTTCCTTACATGCATACAGAGCCAAATCGGCTTTCTTGATGAGAACACTTTTGCTCGACGCATTATCAGGGTAGCATGCGATTCCAAGCGAGATCGTTACATGCAGAGGCTTTTCCTGACCCGGGAAGTCATGGGTCTCGACGTTTTTCCGAAGACGCTCGGCTACGAGCAAAGCTCCAGGTCCATCGGTCTCCGGAAGAATGATCGTGAACTCTTCGCCACCGTATCTGGCGGGAATATCGATTGTGTCGCGAACTGTCTGCTTGATGACTTTGGCAACCTCGATCAACACGATATCGCCCTGCTGATGACCGTAAGTGTCGTTGAACTTCTTGAAATGATCGATATCGAACAAAATCAATGAAACGGTCGTGTGATATCGCTTGGCACGCAGTATCTCTTCCTCGAGACGAGCCTGGAAATACCTATGAATGAACAACCGCGTCAGGCCGTCGGTGATCGCAAGCTCATACAAGCGGGCATGCTCGACCGCCATCGCCGCCTGCTGAGCCAAAGCTTGCATCAGCCGCTGATCTTCAGCATTGAAACCGCCTTCCTCAACCTTGTTGACCACATTTATTACACCCGTGACACGATCCTTGATCTTCAACGGAACCGAAATTAGATTCCGGATTCCCTGCTCGTACTCGCTTGCAGAATCGAAACTCTTGAACAGCGGATCGCGAAACCCTTCGTTGACGATAATCGAATTTCCAGATCGCAAAACCATTCCAGCAACCCCCTCACCACTCTTGATGCGAGTCGTCGTAGGAAGCTTTGCCCCGGGGTCGATCCCGTCGATTCCCCATACGATTTTGGTGACCAGCTCGTCACTTTGATCTCCGAGAAGCATGATCGAAGCACGCTCCGATTTCAATGCCTTGGCGGCCATTTCGAGAATCTGCCTGACGAGCTTCTCGGTATCGCTCTGGAAGTTCATCGCCTGGCTTGCCCGAAACAGTGTCTCAATCTCAAAAATCTTGCGGTCGAGATCTTTGCGGCTACATTCGAGAGCGAAAATCATTTCGTTGAAACGCGAAGCGAGCATCCCAATCTCGTCATTCGATTGGATGGCAAGCCTATAGGAAAGATCTCCGGTCGAAACCACCTGGGTTCCTTTCACAAGCTGATCGACGCCGGATGCAATGAAATGGGCCAACACTACCGAGAGAGCAATGCCGGCCAGCATCGCGACCATCGAGATCAGAAGAATCCGCCGGCGGCTGGTTGCCTTGGCATCCGAAAGCCGGTTGAACGTGTACCGAAGGATCACCGTACCAAATTTGGATGAGCCAACCTTGATCGGAGCCACGTATTCCACCATTTCGCCTTTGGGAAAGGCAAGGCGGGTCGGAATATCAATAAGTTTGTAACGATCGCGGAGATTCTGGGGAAGCATTTGCCCAAGTTTGGAAGCGGCATCTCCGCGAATTCTGTGGGCGATGTATTTCCCATCGAGATCGATCACGAAAATTTCTTTGATGTCTTCCCCGCCCAGGATCACCCTCTCGGTATATGGAAACAGCTCGTCATAGGCCTCACGGATCATCGAATCCTGGCAAGCCAGGGCAAGCGTAGAACATAACAGAAGGGCGTTTCTGTCCATGCTTTCCGATAGAAGCGCCTCCTCGCGGAACGAGGTGTTGACAGATGTCAAAACGATGATCAACCCGACGAGCAAAGCAATGCCGGAAATAAACTTGTACTTTAGCGAAAACCCAATCTTTTTAACGGGGCTCACGGATGCCCCCCTGAGCTACCGTCCATGCGCTTACTCGCGGCTCTTCAGGAGGCCATACACTTTCCGGGTGTATTCGTAATCGGAGTCGGCTGCAGGAAGGAAACCCTGAACATCGGTGCATCCTTCAAGAACTTTTTTGAACTTCGGATCCTCGATCTTCAGCTTCAGGAATGCCTTTTTAATCATTTCGGCCATGTCTTCGGGAAGATCCGGGCGACAGACGATCGGCTCATTCGGGATATCCTGGGTCGTGGCCAAAATCGTCAATTCGTCGCTCTTCCCCTTCTCACGCAATGTTTTTCTGGCATCGTCGTAACAGGCGCCTG
>MNYA01000509.1 GCA_001872985.1 bacterium CG2_30_54_10
TCAATCTCTCTCAACTTTCGAAATACCGTCATGTCGACCTGGGTGCCCAATGCTTTTTTGAATGAGTTTAGCGGTCTGAAGTTAAACTGCCTAAAACGTCGATCAGATCAATGTTTTGCTCAGTCATCGATTGCCATCATGAAAATCTTCCAAGGTGTCTGTTGGAGCAAGGTTTCGAGGCATTCGCTTCAGAAGGCTAAACACTTACGGTTTTTCTTCTCTCCCCCGGCCTTGAGGGTGACGGTGCCTTTGCCCGATTTCAGCGGGACGACCTGGAGTCCTTTGAGGCTGACGGATCCAGCCGCCGACAAGGAGCCCCCTTCCTCGACAAGGTTCTTTTCCCCGCCATTCCCACCGCTTTGGTGGATAGTGTAGGTGATACGGGTTTGTGTCTGGAGGTCATGCCATACGAATGAAGGCCCATCACCCAGAGCCAGGTTCGTCGTCCCAGCGGAGAATCCGGTGATGGAGGTCGTGATCTTCCCGGCAGGAGGCTGACGGTCCTGGTTCTCCTGGCGGGTGTCATCTCGTTTCTGCTTTGCCTGCTTCTCGGCCAGCTTTGCCTCGGTGTCAGCTATCTCCAGCTCGATTCGGCGTTTCTCCCCGGCGAGCTTTGCAAATTTTGCCCGACTGTCTTCGAAGGCTTTTTGGACGCCCTGCATCTCAGTTTGGTATTCGGCCAACTTGGGTTCAACATCGGCGATGGATAGCCTGAGCCCTCCTGAACCCGGGAGAGCTCCTGGAACGTTCCTTCCCGGTCGGGGGTGCCGTAGAGAGCTTGGTTGGCTTGGTCGAACAGGACGGCGGATGACTTGTCGATCTATTTCTGGATCATCATCGCACCGACCATCGGCAGGAAATGCAGTGTCCGCTCGGTTTTCTCCTCGATAATCTTGCGGGTGGTCTCTGGGAGCATGCCGCTGAAATCGAAGAGGGAGGCGGCGGAATCGCGGATGCCGTTCACCGTGTTTGCGACAATTGGGAATTTCTTGGCGACATTCATGCCGTCTCTGAGGGGCATGGTCGCATGCGTCAGTTTTTTCATCCACGCAAACTCGAAAACCCGTGGAGCACCCTTTTCAGCGGGCTTCACGTATGCTTTGAGACGACTTACGCCGGCCGGGCCGCCGAAGCGGCCGACCTCGATAATACTGGTGATCAGTTTGCCTAATTCGATGAGAGCCGGGCCGATGGCCACCACCGCCTTGCCGCGAATCTCCTTTTCCAGGATTATCTCTTCGATATCACGCTGTTCGATTTCTGACTGGTTTGGCTTTCGGCCACGCACCACCCGGAAATACGTTTTGAAGTCCTCCACCATGCGTGAGGAATTCTTGTATTTGGAATAGGCATCGGCCAGGTCGTAATGAGCACGGACCTGGGCAATTTTTTGCTCGATGCGGCGCTCATCGGCCCGCAGTTTCTCCAAACCGCGGGATTCGGTTTCATACCGTTGCTGTCCATCCTTGGCAATGATCTCCTTGACGTCGAGGGCTTCCTGGGCCACAACCAGGATCGTTTTCAGTTCCGTGTCAACCGTTCGCAGTCCGGTCAGTTTCTTGTCAAGTTCGGATTCTTCCGCGGAAGCAAGGAATCCTGCGCTCATGAAGAGCAGCAGGAAGCAACCAAGTAGTTTTAGGTGAGCCGAACGTGAAAATGCCATGTTATCCCCCCAGCGAAGATGACAACCATTCACGACAAAAAGGAAGAAGGTAGAGGAAAAATACTTGGAAGGTGGGCAGAAGTAAAGTCGAAATGCGCCAAGAAAATTTGTATCTTGTCAAAAAATATTGACATACCGGGCGCTGTCTTTCAACGCTTTGACTTCTCGATTGTCACTTTACAGCTTTTTCCAATGGTGCTTCTCTTCAGCTCCAGGTTGCTCAACAACTCTCACTGGTCAAAGCAATTCGTCATTTCAAGGGCTCTTTGGATAACACAATGTCATCAATCCAGAGGGAACCTTTTCCGTTGATCACGATGTTGAGTGTGACGTTGTCGGGCTTCTGGCCTTTCTGGAATTGAAATTGGGTTTGGATGGTCTTCCAATCCGATTTCCCCTTGGCAGGATCGTTCATTCCTTTAGAGAAGTAATTTCCACCACCAACCTGAACCCACATTTCGAGAAAGGCGTCACCTTCGAGGTCAGTTTTTACCTTCGCCTTGAACACCAACTGGGCGTTTTCAACATCCAATCCGGAGACTTCGCCCAAGCAAACTGTCGTCGGCCAGGCAGTCGTAATTCTGATGGAAGCAGAGCCTTCGGTCTTGATCCCAGCATCGGCCTGGACAGAGAGTCCGAGCGCGGAAACGTCGTCGAGACTGATCTTCTTCAACTCTTGTGCTTGAGCTGGACATTGAACCAGAAGTGTTACTGCAACTGCCCCAACTACCACAAACCATGTCATATTCATGTAACTTTTCCTTTCTCCTGAAGAAACAGATATTGGACCAACTTTCATAAATCCTTGTTCATCCCTGCCGATCTGTGGTTCACTTTCTTCTTCGATCTGGGCGACCTTTGGGGTATTTCAAATTATACTCGACACAGCGGTGCCAACCTGAAATCTTCGGATTGCACAGACGATGGGCAGCTGGGGCGTCGTTCGTGTCTTGGACAAGATGAAAGATAGGCCAACAGAAGGCGAGAATCAAGGAAAACTTTTTCACAAGCGCACGCCAAAATCTTCATTCCCTCACGTTCACGTCGTTATTGGGGCCGGACAATTTCTCCACGATCGGGCTTCGCCTCGAGTTCGGAGGCCATTTGGATATGCTATACTCGTTTACAACCCAATTCTTTGAGAGGGATAGTGCTGTCATGAACCCCATTCTGGCTTTTCTCCTGCTCACAGGAGGCGCTTTCCTTCTGGGGGGAGCTGGTGGTTGGCTCTGCAGATTGGTGGGGTTTTCCGGACTGGAGGGCTTTTTCTCCAGGAGAGGAGCACCTGCGCTGGTTAGCGGATGCGGTTTGGTGTTGTTTTTTATCTTTCTCAACCTGTCCGCGATGGTTGTTTCGCCGGGTTTGTCACTCTGGCTAATGACCTTTTTCTGTTCAGCATTGACAGCCTGGGGATTTCTTCTTGGCCTGGATTTCAACGCCTGGAAACTGCTGGGCATGAGCGAGACACCCTCTGACGAACTCATTCGGGGTGAGGGTACCCGTTCCCCGGATTTCCCATCTTCCGGTAGCAAACCTAAATTGAATCCAGACGAGCCCAAGAAGCCAAACATCGAGATGAAATGGCCCGACCTCGACGATCTGTAAACCGAATCGGTACAGTCCCCCATTCCCGCATGCCGGCAGGGGATTTGGGGTTAATCGGATTTGCATGTTCACGAAATTGCTGAATATTTTTTTCCCCGAAAAATCTTCCATGGCTTCATCTCCGAAAGCTATTTTGCCGACTCAGGCAGATGAGTTTTCCATTTCAGGCCTGGAAAACGATTTCGAAAAACGCACCTGGCATTATGATAACTTGAAATCGATTTTGACACAGGATGATCCCCGGTTGCTGAATTGGATAGGGTCTGTTGACCGGTCAGGACTCATTCGCGAGAAATGCCTTCGGTATTTGATTTCAAATTATGTTCCTGGTGACGAAAACAGGATCCTTCTCGGTTCTTCGCTATTTGGCGTGGGTAAGGTAGTATTAGGGTAACTTTTGGGGTTCATCCGAATGATGCAAAATTCCCATTCGGGAGTTCCCTTCGCGAAGGGGTTTGCAGTATGGGGGTTTTTAAAGGTTTTCGGGAAACAGGTGGCTTGCCAAGCGCATTAGGAAAACCGGCGACTAAAGGAAAGAGATCGCTTTTGCGCGTGGGTTCCCGGGTTCGCGAAATAGTATGCGTTTTCCCGATGACCCACTTTGGTTCTTCTGGATTTTGGATACTTTTAGGAAAAAGCCCGCAACTAA
>MNYA01000427.1:0-1306 GCA_001872985.1 bacterium CG2_30_54_10
CGAGTTGACGCATGATTATGGCGCAACCGAGGTCAACCAAGGGCTCTATACCTTCCGGGCCGAGAACTCGCCCTATTGGGAGAGCCGAAACAACCAGGTTGTCCCGGGGAAGACCAAATGGGAGGGAGACCACAATGGCAATGGTTTTGAGGGCGGGTTCGTAAGTTCCCTCATGAACACCGGCACCTCCGTCAACACCTCCCCTCAAGTGCTATATACCTGGCGCATCTACCGAATTCAGGACGCCTTCGGCATAGCACTGCCGACCCCGGAACTGGTCAAGGAACTGGCGGGCTCCACCTCTCCAAACGTCAAATACTACTTTAGATCGGGTTTGTACCAGATCGAATGCGGCGCCCAATTCAAATATTACGACTACAACGTCCTCGGATTCGGGTCGACGGTCGCATCCTTGGGCGAGTGTATCCGCCCCGTCAGCGGGTATGAATCAGCCATCCCCGCCCCGACGCCGTCCGGAGTCAATTCCACTAATTTCCCGGGCTTGAAGACCCCGATTCCCTCGAATTCGGTGGTCGCCATTCTTAAGGTCAACCGCTTGAATCCGCCACCCACCGGAGAACTGGTGGATATCCAGAAATACGATTCCAGCGTGCCGGCCTGGGCCAATCCCTCTGTCATCGGGGCCATGAAATACCACGTCATTGATGAGAAGCAGAGCAACAGTTGGCGTGTTGACGGAAGTCTCTTGCCCAAAGTGTTCGGTCTGCCCGATGTCAATGACAGCAACATGGTCCCCGCTTCCCTGAAATGGGAAAATGACGCGAAGGTACAATTTGAATGGAACTTCAATCTTCGGTTGCCCGACGGAAGCGATTACCCAGCCTTCTCGGTTTCCAAAGCGACCGATAATCCCGCTGATACTGATATTCCCTTCCTTCTCAACTTCCCCACCGATCCGGTGACTGGCAGCCTGACCTGCAAGATCTACCGCGACTGGATTTACCAGCGGAACGTTTACAACGATGACGGCGACTACCAGGGCACTGAGGATGTAAAAGGCCATATCGAATACAACGGCGAAGTTGGAGTCTTAGTCCTCGATAAGACCCCGCCGGAAGTTGTGTCGATAAACACCCATTCGGTCATCGACCTGGGGCCACTTGACCCGCTCTACCTGGGGACTACCTATGGGCGGATCACCGATGCGCAATCGTATGGCAGCTACGACAATCCGGCCACCTTCACTATTTTGGTGCGCGACAACAATATCTACGCCAACATGAGTCTCGTCAGCCCCATTCCAGAGCACAAGCACGACCGAGGAAAGGAGCAGAGGGCGACAATG
>MNYA01000427.1:1338-3629 GCA_001872985.1 bacterium CG2_30_54_10
TCCTGACCCGGGTGTTCTCGATGCGGATCTGAACTATTACACCAGCCCGGGCGTGGCTACGGTTCCGGACATCGTCGGCACCCCCCCCAACTGGATGGTCAATCCGCAATATCAGTTGATGCGTCGCCCCCTGCCCTACCAAGCCGGCGCCCAATACAGTTATCTGGAATACGTTTTCCTGGTCGCCCATTGGAGACATCTTCAGAGTGGAACCGGCGATTCGAATGCCATGGATTACTGCATGCGGCTTCCCGTCGATTTCGCCAATAACTCCACCACCTACATGGCGGCCGGGGCAGTGGGAAATCCCCACAAGGGGTTCGGAGTGTTGTTCGCAGCCAGGGATTCCTCGGCCAATGCAATACCCGTACGAGCTCATCTGGGCAACATCTGGGTGCGGGACACCCTGGGCCCGGTTCCAACCGTTCGGGTTTTGGACTACGCCAAGAATGTCAATGAGAACGAACCGTTCAACATCGAGAGTTATCTGGTGCCGCATCCGAACCCCTTACGCCCCACCGACCAGAGCATGGGGTATCACCTGCTTCCAACAACTCCCCTGTGGGCCTTTGGGAGTGATGCCAAAATATCGGGCATCGCCAATTTGTCAGGCATTCCCTGGAACCTCAATTCGGAACTGGTGGTGTCCTATCACCCGCCCCTTATCGATGAAGGAATGGAGATTTTCTTGTCGGCTTCGGCTACGGATAACATCGGCCTTTCATTCACCTTCCTACCCCAGGTCACCATCAATGGGCCAAACGGCCTCTACAAGGAAAGAGGAAATCCAGACCCTCTGTTCGCCACTTCGGTCGCCCGAGAGCTTCGGGTGATGTTGGAGCGCAGCGGAGTATACAATCTTAAATTGGAAGCCAAGGACAATGCTCTGGGTTACGATGGGACCGCTGCCCCGAACTCCCGGGAAATCGATCTCGGAATTGTGGTCGCCCCAACCGGAATGAATGTCCGGGTTATCGACAAGCGAGATTCTAAATTCTGACCTACTTCACTTCCGGCTTACACCCGACCGGGGTGCCCATGGCTCCCGGTCGGGCCCGTTTTTTCCCTCGCCGGTTCGGTTCTCTTCTGGCGGGTTTGTTTTTAGTCGCCCAGTGGTCAATCGTTTCTCCGCCGGTTGTTCGAGGCTGTTCCATGTATGCCCACGCTTGGCGTGCTTTCGCTGAGCGGGTTGACCACGATCTCGATCCGGAAAATCTCCAAACGTTTCTGCGTCAGATCGCGGCCCGGTTGTCGCTTCTTGGATCCGGTTCGTGGCTGGTTTCGCCTGCAATGACCGATGGTTCAGCAGGGCGGGATGTGCCTGCCGTGGCTGATGGTTCAGCAGGGCGTGATGTGCCTGCCATGGCTGATGGTTCAGCAAGGCGTGATATGCCTGCCATGGCTATCGGTTCAGCGGGGCGTGATATGCCTGCCATGGCTATCGGTTCAGGGGGGCGTGATAAGCCTGAAGGGAACGGTGGGCATGAGGAGCGAGATGTACCTGTAATGTCTGGTGTCCATGGCGCTCCTGGAGTGCTCGCGGCGGCGGCTTTTCTCGCTTCAGCGGTGCAAGGACTGGCTACGGACAGCAGCCTGGTCTGGGAAGGCAATGCCTCTTTGTTTTCCCCCGCTGTTTTGCCGGCGACCGGGGCGGGCCGGCTTTGGATCGAGATTAGGGAACCATCGCAGGTATGGGCCGCTTGGGCGGACAGCAACTCCAGCTCAACGGCGATGTTCCGCGTAGGAATGCTGAACCGCTTTACTGCGCGAGTGGTTGCCATGGGCGGCAATGGAGAAATCGTCCTAATCGAGGAGATTCCTTGGCAGGACAGCCTTGAGTTGGATTTCATGCTTCCGACCCAGCAGGCCATTGGGGGGATCTGGTTACGGCGTGTGGGGCTCCGCTTTCCCCCGCAGGCGAAGCTCCAGGAGTGGATGCTCGCCTTCCCACCAACCAACAGAGAGGAAGTAAACGGGGCTCCCTCCGAGGTCGTCTCTCATTATCTCGATCCAACTTATCTGCCCGTCGGCTCGGAGTAAATTTGGTAAAATCCCCGGATTTGGCCCCATCGATTTTTGGATAATGGCGAATCGATGCCTGATGGAGTTTGTCATTGCGAGGAGGCAGCGCCGACGAAGCAATCTGGTTCAGCGGAATTGCTTCGCTTCGCTCGCAATAACATGAACCTATCAGTCAGGATTCCCCGCCATCGATTTTTGGTAAGAGTTTAGCGGTTTGAAATAAGAAAGACGAAGAAAGCTGGGGAAACGAAAAAATAGAAAAAAGGAAA